>DNUB01000059.1:7032-15923 GCA_003508605.1 Oscillospiraceae bacterium
GGGGCGTTGCCCCTCATTGAATTTATACATAAAGAATTGCGGATAGATTTTCATAGGTTACCAGCCGACTGAGCAAACAAGACTGTCAAAAATTTATCCACAATACATTATACATTATTCGGTTATTTTTTGCAAGAGCAATTGCAGTTTTTTTCCTTAAAAAAATCCGAAATAGAGGGGATTTCCCTTTTATATCCGAAAAGCATAAGCTGCCAGTCGGGGACGGACCGTTCAATAACCGCCGAAGCCGCTCCCTCATGCTCCGCATTGTTGAGAGAAGCGCGGCAGACCCCGTCAAATAGGTACTTGTCCCCACTATACTCCGTAATGCGGAAAACACCGTCAATAATACTGCCCTTCATGGAGGCGGCAGTTTCCCCGTTTTCCTTTGCCTCAAAAACAATGGGGGGAAGCTCGTAATTTCTTTTTATCTCTACCATATTTCCTTCCTTTACCGTTTTTTCCTTTGGGAAGCTTCGCCCCGTCCGATAGCCGCCCTCAGCGTTCTCATTTCCTCGGCCGTAAGCTCCTTGTATTCGCCCGGCTTAAGCATACCGAGCTTGACGCCGCCTACGCTTGTTCTTTTCAGCCTTGAGACCTCCAGACCCACTGCGCCGCACATTTTTCTTATCTGTCGGTTTTTGCCCTCGGTGATAATAAATTCCAGAACCGTTCTCTCCTGTCCCTCGGTAAGAACGTTTATCGTGCAGGGCTGTGTGATTACGCCCTTGTCAATCTCTATGCCCGCCGCCATTTCCGCCAGCTGCTCCTCGGTTACCTTTGAGGGGACGGTCACACGGTAAACCTTGGCAATATGCTTTCTCGGGTGGGTAATATCGTTGGCAAATGCGCCGTCGTTGGTAAGCAGTATAATACCCTCGCTGTTCTTATCCAGCCGTCCCACGGGATAGACCCTTTCGGGAATACCCTTAAGCAAATCGGTAATAAGCTTTTCCGAATGCGAATCCTCCATGGAGGTAAGGTATCCTCTGGGCTTATAAAGCTTTATATAGCGCAGCCTTACCGATTTCGTATCAAGTCTTTCCCCCCACACGGTAATGATATCCTTGTCAGGGTCTGCCTTGTCGCCCACCGAAGCCGTGTGACCGTTTACCTTAACGGCATTTTTTCCAATAAGTTCTTCCGCTTTTCTCCGAGAGCAGAAGCCGCTGTCGGAGATTATTTTTTGCAGTCTCGTTATCATTTTATTTCCTTTTTAATTTGGCGGCAATGCCCCGAACCTGTAAAAAGCTCGGGGCTGTGCCGTTTGAATAATATTGCAATTATGCTCTATACTGTACGTTTTAAATTTGAACCTGCCCGCTTCATAACCTTCACGGTCTATCCTTATGAAGGAACCGACAGCTCCTTTCGGGCGTTGATATTCAACATTAGCCCGATTAAAGCTCCATTTCCTCCCTGCCTCTGTTGTCGATTTTCTTTGCGGAAAAAACAAACAGGGTGACAAAATAGCACAGGATCATAATAAGAACCGTTATTCCGATGCTGCCCCAAAGATTGAGTGAGTCCGTTTTTTCTCCCATTAAAGCGGTCTGCGCCTGAGAGGTGAGGGTGAAGGGGTGGAACTTATCCGCTCCCAATGCGCTGAATAAGGTAGTTAAAATCACATTTCCGCCGTATAAAATAACCACCGACAGACCTGCCTTTGAGGTACATAAGCCTAAGGTGAAGTACACGGTCGTCATAAATGCGTCAAAAACCGCCACGGACAGGGAAGTGATTGCTACGGCTTTGGGGGCTATGTCGACTCCCGAAAATACCAGAGAGGTCGTTCCGTAGCTTATCCATACTCCGCAAAAGCCGATTAACGCCATTGCCAAGGGGTAAACAATGAATTTGGGCAAAATATAAAGCTTAGGGGTAAGCCCCGCATTCTGAGGTATTATCATTGAGCGTTTTTTAAGCTCGCTCCCTGCGGAATACATAGTAACCAGCATGGTGACCAGCATAAGAGTGCTTGTAAGATCGCCCATGGCTCCCACTATGCTTAGGGGTGCCATATATTCCTCATCGGTCATTGAACCGAAGTCCATATCGGGGGATACCGAAAGGTTTACCGACATATCCGTTTTCATATCATTCACATTTTCGCTTATGCTCGGATCATTTTTTCCCGGATCGAGAGTTGCGTCCTCGATAGCGGACATCATAAAGAGAGAAAGCCGCATCAACAGCGGAGAAACGACGGCAAACATAACCGCCGCCAGAATAATGCCCCACAATCTGAAAGAGCGCGTAAAAAACATCATCTCTTTTTTTATTCCTGTTTTAAGCATTTTCGTTCACCACCTTCAAATAAATATCCTCAAGGCTTTCCGTTACCGCCTTTAACTCGGAGGGTACTATGGAATTTTCGCCAAAGGTTTTCATTAAAAGCCCTGCCGCCTGCTCAAGCTGATTGGTTCTCACCACAAAAAATCCAGTGTTTTCGTAAAAATCCACCTTTTCAATCAGGGGGTTTTCTTCCAGAGCTTTAATAAGCTTAACCGATCTTTCGTCGGCGTTAAACAGCTTTACCTCAATTTCGGGCTTGGCGTAGCTCATAAGCACGTCGCTGATTTTTCCTTCAATCACCATTTTTCCGTTTTTAAGTATTCCGATACTTCCCGCAACCTTTTCCACGTCCGAAAGAATATGTGTGCAAAGGATAATGGTACAGCCCGTATCGGAAAGGGTGCGGATAATGTTCATGACGTCCGCTCTTCCCTCGGGGTCAAGGGCGGAGGTAGGCTCGTCAAGCACCAAAATCTGCGGGTGGTCGAATATGATAGCCCCAATACCCATTCTCTGATTCATTCCTCTTGAATAGCCCTTTATAACACGCCTGCCTCCCTCGCGCATGCCTATGATTTCCATAACCTCGTCGATGCGCTTGTCAATATCTCCCTCATAATGACAGCAGGCAGCTATATATTTAAGATACTCATAGCCGTTCATATAGTTAAACAGCGAGGGCGTTTCGGGAAGATAGCCGATCTTGATTTTTTCATTATCACTGTTCCCGTCGCCTAAAATAATATCTCCGCCGTCCTTTGGAATTACGTTGCAGAGAATATTCATGGTAGTGGTTTTTCCGCAGCCGTTTTTCCCCAAAAAGCCGTAAACCTCGCCGTCGGGCACATTCATGTCAAGCCCGTCCAGCACGCGAAATCTTTTGTAGCTTTTCTGCAAATTACGAATTGTGACCATAATCTGCACCTTACCTTTCTGATTTTTCTTTTGCGAAATTTATGTTATTGATATTGTAGCACAAGGGATAGGTATTGTCAATAGAATTTACTGAATATGGTTATATTGAATAAATTTGTTGAAGGAAAATTATGGAGAATGTAACAATTTTATTGTGGAGGTGGTTTTGGGAGGGTAAATGTGTTTTTGTGGGAATGTCAAATGGTAAATAATCCTTACCTAAGTATGGTTTTTATCTAATGCCGGTTTAAAATAAAACGTGCATTTCCCTCTTCCCCTTGCTAAATCCCAAAAAAAGTAGTATAATATATAATTAGAAAATTATACCTATTCAAGGCAGCGCAGAAAAGAAAGCCGCCAATAAGAAAAACAACCGCAACGGAGATAATATGATAGACATACTTACATCGGGAGCAAGTGCTCAATATATAATCGTATGGGTTTTTGTCTTTTTAATTGTAATGCTCGTATCGCTTCCTTTACACGAATACGCCCATGGAGCGACCGCAAAGCTTTTGGGCGATGATACCGCAGAAAACAGCGGCAGACTCACCCTTAATCCTCTTGCCCACTTGGACGGCATGGGTACGCTTGCCATGCTGCTTTTCGGAATAGGCTGGGCAAGACCTATGCCCATAAACCCTTCAAAATGCACTAAAGTGAAGCCTAAAGCCGCTATGGCCATTACCGCCCTTGCAGGACCTGTAACCAACCTTATTTTGGGTTTTATATCGGTGGTTATCATGCAGCTTATCTTTTATGCCAATTACGATATCCTGATGTCGGGAAAGGAATCCTTGGAGCTGTATCTGCTTTATGCTGCCGAATCGGTGGCGGATATAAATATTTACCTTGCGGTGTTTAACCTGCTGCCTATTCCGCCCTTTGACGGTTCAAGGATTTTTCTGTCCTTTCTGCCCACCAAGCTTTATTTCAAGGTAATGAAATACGAAAGGATCATTATGGGAATAATTATGATCCTGCTGCTTTTCGGCATACTTTCCCTGCCGCTGCGATTTCTGTCAAATGCGATAATGGACGGAATGCTTTATATAACGGGTTTTATTAAAAATTTCTTTTTCTGATATTAAAGGAAATGCACCGTAAAGTAAAGTTATTGCTTTATACTCAATCCGTTTTTAATAGCTTAATGCCTTTGTATAAAACGGAAGCTTCCGGGCACCGACAAGGGCTCGGAATAAAAGGGCATAACCGAAAAGGAAGGGAGGGAACGGCGTTCTTATGACTGAAACCATCGAAAAAGCCGAAAGCGGCGAGGATATGGAAGCCGCAGAGAAATTTAATAACGAATCGGAAGCGGCACGCCTTCACCCCGTCCCCGATTTTAAGCTGCCCGTTTTTGAAGGACCGTTGGATCTTATGCTTACCCTTATTCAAAAGCATAAGCTGAATATAAGAGATATCGAGATTTCCGTTCTTTTGGAGCAGTTTCTGTTGTATCTTGACCAAATGCAGCAGGCCGACATCGAGGTGGCGGGAGAATTTATGGAAATGGCCGCCCACCTTATTTTGATAAAGTCCTCCGCATTGCTGCCAAAGCATGAAGCCGAACAGCTTAAAAAGGAATTGGAGGGTGCTCTTATAGAATACGCTATGGCAAAGGCGATTGCGGAAAAGCTGAAAACTCAGTGGACAGGCTCGGATATTTTTGTAAGAGAGCCGATGAATATTCCCATCGACACCGAATACCGCCGCAGACATGACGTATTTGAGCTTTACGGAGCCGTTGCAGCCATGACGGAGAGAATAAGGGTGGCTAAATTTAACTCCCGTCCTCTTTCTCTTAAGCCTGTTGTGGCAAAAAGCTATGTAAGCGTATTCACCAAGGTGGTATATGTTCTTAAGAGAATCAGCAAGGCTGAAAAAATAGAAGTAAGGGCCCTTTACAAGGGACAAACCCGTTCGGAGCAGGTGGCGACCTTTCTTGCTCTTTTGGAGCTGTCCAAGCATGGAAGAGTAAGCTTTTCCGAGGACAACAGCTATCTGTTCAAAAGCCCCGCTTAAAGCGGCTCGGCTTAATATCCCCCTTTGAAAGGATTTTTTATGGAGCTTAACGAGGGAATTGCCGTTATTGAGGCAATTATGTTTGCTTACGGAGAACCGATAAGCATAGACAGACTGGCGGAAGCCTCGCAGATCGACAGAGATACCACCGCAAAGCTGGTAAGTCAGCTTGAAAGACGCTATAACGTTCAGGGCAGCGGACTGCGCATAATAAGACTTGACAACACCTTTCAGATATCCACCCGGCCCGAGGCTGCACCCTATATTAAGGCGGCGTTGGACAATTACCGGCAGACTCCCCTGTCTCAGGCGGCTATGGAGTGCCTTGCGATTATCGCCTACAACCAGCCTGTAACAAAGGGCTTTGTGGAGCAGATCAGAGGTATAGACAGCAGCAGTGTTGTCAACACTTTAGCTGACAGAGGCTTGGTTGAAGAGGCGGGACGGCTGGAGCTGCCCGGCAGACCCGTGGCATACCGCACCACGGATACGTTTTTACGCTGCTTCGGTATAGCAAGCCTGGCGGATCTTCCGCCGCTGCCTACGGCGGAGGGACAGATGAGCCTGGATGAAATGGATCAGCAGGAAATCGACAGCTTCGGAGAACAGCTGGCGGGACAGGTTAATATTGACGGCGAGGAATGACGGTTTTAACGCACGGGATTTGACGGTTTATTTTTTGAAAAGGGCTTGCGGGGCTGACACAGCAATTTGAAAGGGGGGCGGAAATGCCGGCGGTTATAATTATTTGCGTACTGATATTTCTTATCGTATTTTTCTTTACCTCCTTTGTTAAAATCGAGCTGGAATATGACCTTGATTTTTTTGTAAAGGTAAAATATTTGTGCTTTACCGTTTTTATGATGCCCAAATCCAAAAGAATGCTGAAAAGGGAAAGGAAAAAAGAGGAAAAGGAAAGGAAAAAGAAGGAAAAATTATTGAAAAAAAGGGAAAGGCTAAGGAAAAAAACCGAAAAAGGACAGCACCTTAAAGAAAAAAGGAAAGAAAAAGGACTTAAAGCTTCAAATGACGGCGGCGGCAAAACAGCCATTCCCGAAAAATGTTCAGGTAAAGAGCAGAATGTGAAAATTAAGGAATCCGTCCAAAAGGCTAATAAGCCGTCGGACGGCAAAAAGAAGACGCCCGACAGCTCCCATGAGCAGGACAAGCCAAAGCCCTCCCCCGAAACGATTATCGGCTGTATAAAAGCGGCAAAGCCGCATATTAAGAGACTGTTTAAGAAAATCAGATTTTACGATATTTTCAGCGAAATAGTGGTGGGCGGCGACGATGCGGCAAAAACGGCTATCAGCTACGGCGTTCATTGTTCCGCTGTTTACGGTTTGGTGTGCTTTTTAAAAAATACTGTAAGTTTTAAGGAGAAGAAAATTGACATAAAGGCGAATTTTGACCTTGAAAAAACCGACTATTACTTTTACGGGAAGGTAAAGGTAAGGCTTTCCACCCTTTTACGCTGCGTCATTTGGGGATTTTTCGCCGTGAGAAAGGCTATGACGGAAAATCCGAGCCAGAAGGGCAGCGGTAAAAGCTCAAAGGGCACAGCCCGGAAAGCGGCATAATTATTTTACAGTTTGTTAAATTTATCGTCATATATACAACAGGCAATAATAGATCTCCTCGGAAAAGGGAGAATCACCGTATGACGCAGCAATTTTGCTGTCAGGCAAAGCCCGTTTTCCGCAGGAATACCGTATGTATTTCATGTATTTCAAGGAAAACGGGCAGGGTATGACTGCAAAAGGACAAGCCATACGGTGATAGGGTAAGCTTCCGAGGAGGTCAAATGCATATAAAATTTTTTATCAAAAACAAGCGGCTTGCCGCAGGTAAGAAAGGAAAAAATATTATGGCAGAACATCTTGAAGGACTTATGAGCACCTCTATGGAGAAAATCCGCGAGCTGGTGGACGTAAACACCATTATAGGCGATCCTGTAAATTCCCCCGACGGTACTATTATTATCCCCATTTCAAAGGTTTCCTTCGGTTTTGTTTCAGGCGGCTCGGACATTCCCTCCACGGTACAAAAGGAGGTTTTCGCAGGGGGCTCGGGCGCAGGAATCACCATTAAGCCTCAGGCGTTTATCGTTATCAAAACCGACGGCGATGTAAAAATGCTTGAATTAGGCTCAAAGGACAGCCCTCTGGACACCGTTATTGAAAATGTTCCCGGCATTGTAAGCAAGGTCAAGGATATTTTCAGCAAGGATAATAAGTCCGATGAGGACACGGCGGAGGAGTAAGGGCATTTTTTGCTCCACAGCCGAATCCCGCAGCTTTTCAAAAACTGCGGCGTTTTCTTCCTGTCCTTGGGCAGGGGAGCGATGGCTTTTTTAGCTGCTGAAAATTCAATCGGTGAAGCAATAAGTAATCATTACCGCCGGTTTTCCTGCATAGAATGGTTGTACAAAGCAGAAAAGGACGGGCGGTTGTATGAAAAAGCTTATAAAATCTCTTTTTGTCTTTATTTTGGGGACAGCTGTGTTGTTTTGCGCTGCGCCGGGTGCTTATGCCGAGCAGGAGGACGAACCGAACGTTTCCGCAGCGGGTGCCGTTCTTATAAATGCGGACACAGGAACGGTGGTTTATGAACACAATGCATATGAGCAAAGGGCTATGGCAAGCACTACAAAGATAATGACGGCACTGTTGACGGCTGAAGCGGGAAATCTTGACGAAAGGTTTACCGCTGACAGCTATGCCATAAAGACGGAAGGCACCTCCATGGGGTTACGGGAGGGGGATATTGTCACCCGCAGGTCATTGCTTTACGGTATGCTCCTGCCTTCGGGAAACGATGCGGCAAATGCGGCGGCGGTAAGCGTTGGCGGTTCTATGGGCGAATTTGTAAAGCTTATGAACAAAAAGGCGGAGGAGCTGGGCTTAAAGGACACCCATTTCGCCAATCCGTCGGGACTTGACGCACAGGGACATTATACTACCGCTTACGATTTGGCTATGCTGACCAGGGCGGCCCTTCAGAACCCGATTTTTGCGGAAATATGCAGCTGCGCCAGCGCAAGGGTGGAATTTGGAAACCCTCCGTATATGCGCACTCTCTCAAATTCCAACAAAATGCTTTGGCAGTACGAGGGCTGTATCGGTGTGAAAACAGGATTTACCGATAACGCAAGACGCTGCCTTGTTTCCGCTGCGAAGAAAAACGGAGTCACTTTGATAGCGGTAACGCTGTCCGACGCCGACGATTGGGCGGATCATACAAATATGCTGAATTACGGCTTTACCAAGGTTCACCCCTCGGAGATCGTACTGCCCTCGCCAATATATGTTACCGTTGTAGGCGGATATGAACAGCAGGTTCGGCTTTTGCTTGCAGACAGGATAACTCTGCCTCTATCTGAGGAGGAAGAGCAAACCCTTTCCATACAAGTAAACACCGAGCCTTTTCTGTATGCGGGCTTTGAAAAAGGAAAAACTGCAGGTAAAGCCTGTGTATATTTAAACGGAGAGTATATTTGCTGTACCGAGCTGATAACCGACAGAGCGGCGGCGATCGATTCCGAAATCGGTTTTTGGGATAAGCTGTGGTGTTGGTTAAGGAGAGTTTTTTCTTGACATCTGCGCTGAATTTTTAGCGTTCCGCGGTTTTCCTTTTCAATGAGGGGCAACGCCCCG
>DNUB01000218.1:0-7854 GCA_003508605.1 Oscillospiraceae bacterium
CTTTCAATCAAGAATTAGTATAACCTTATGATTCGCTTTTTTCAAAGTAAATGGTTCTGTCGGAAGAGCAATCATTGTCGTCTAACGGATACAGATCTCCGTCGGAAATCCTGCCTTTTCTTGTGTTAATAATTTCGCTGTTTAATTTAACAAACCCGACGCTTTCGCAATAAGACACAAACGTTTCATAAGAAGCCCATATGTTTCCCTGTGCCTTCAAATGCTCGTATGTTTTGCAGCCGTAATCAAAGAACATTTCAATAACGGCAAATTTACCCTTGGGCTTTAGACATCTGTACACTTCGGAAATTAACGATGCATAATTGTTAACATTATTCAAAAGATTTCCGGTGAAAATATCAATGCTTTCATCTTTAAAGGGCAGTGCTTTATCCAAATCCACATCAAAAACATAGAAGTTTTCTTTATTGCAGGCGGAGGAATGTGCCGCTATTACGGAAGGACACGCATCGGTAATAATAAAAGCGTCATCAGAAGCAAGGGTATCGAAAAAAGGAGAAAAAAACCCGGACGGTCCGCTTGCCAAATCTACCTTTACACCCTTAGCAGCAGAAACAAAATCGACAAAACGTTTACGCTTCTCGTCCTTAGTCATAATTTCCCGCTGCTCTATATATCTCCGATCCATATGCAGGTCGATATGATTGCCGGCAAGAAAACTGTCAAGTGCCTTTGACCACCGGGGACGGCTTTCGTCATTTAAAATAAAATGATAAATATTTCCGTCCCTCGTATATGAAATATTTTCTTTAATTATTGATGAAATCATAACCGTTACCTATTTTGTGTCGCCCGTCGTTCAGCTGCTCGGCAATTTACTCATTCAAAGGCTTCATCGTGGGGAACAACAGAACATCTCTAATAGAATCACTGTCCGTAAGCAGCATAACAAACCTGTCAAGTCCCAAGCCCAATCCGCCTGTGGGAGGCAGACCGTATTCGAGAGCGGTAACAAAGTCCTCGTCAACTCTTGCGTTGGTAGGTCCGGCCTTTTTGCGCTGTTCTACCTGCTTTACAAAACGCTCCTTCTGATCGATAGGGTCGTTCAGCTCGGAGAAAGCGTTGCCGAACTCGCAGCATGAAATAAAATATTCAAATCTTTCGGTAAATGCAGGTTCGTCAGACTTCCTCTTGGCAAGAGGAGAAATCTCAACGGGATAATCATAAATAATGGTAGGCTGTACCAGCTTGTCTTCCACATACTCGTCAAAGAATGCGGCAAGTACATCGCCCTTTGCTGCGTCCTCAGCTACCTCTACGTTTTTTTCCTTGGCTGCGGCTCTGGCGTCCTCATCGCTGTTCCAGCTGTAATAATCCACATCGGCGTACTTCTTTACCGCCTCGGTCATCTTCATTCTCGTCCAGGGCTTGCCGATTTCTATGTCGTTTTCTCTGTACCGAACGGTATCGGTACCGCAAATCTTTACGGCAATGGAACGGTACATATTTTCAATAAGATCCATCATTCCGAAATAATCTGTGTAAGCCTGATACATTTCTATTGAGGTAAATTCGGGGTTGTGAGTAGCGTCCATTCCTTCGTTCCTGAAAATTCTGCCTACCTCGTAAACCTTATCAAATCCTCCCACAATAAGTCTCTTCAGATATAACTCCGTTTCTATTCGCAAATACATATCTATATCAAGAGCATTATGGTGAGTCACAAAGGGACGTGCGGAAGCGCCGATTTCAAGAGTATGAAGAACAGGAGTATCAACCTCGACAAATCCTAAATCGTCAAGATAACTGCGTATCTCACGAAGAATTTTTGAGCGGGTAACAAATACGTCCTTTACCTCAGGATTGGCGATAAGGTCAAGGTAACGCTTTCTGTAACGCTCCTCCTTGTCTCTTAATCCGTGCCACTTTTCGGGAAGGGGCAGAAGCGACTTTGAAAGCAGTGTGATTTCCTTTGCATGAACGGAAATTTCACCTCTCCTTGTCTTAAAAACAAAGCCGGTTATTCCAACAATATCGCCTAAGTCCCACTTTTTAAATTCCTTAAAGCTTTCCTCCCCCACATCGTCAATGCGAATATAAGCCTGCATACGATCGGAGGAGTCGCGGACGTCGATAAAATTTGCTTTTCCCATATCACGCCAGCTTGTTATTCTGCCGGCGATAGAAACGGTTTGGTTCTCATACTTTTCAAAATCGGCTCTGATCTCGCTGTTCTTGACCGTTACCGGAAACTTGGTTATTTCGTAAGGGTTCTTTCCCTCTGCCTTTAATTGCTGAAGCTTTTCTATTCTTATTCTGTGCTGTTCGCTTAGCTGTTCCAGATACTGTTCTTCTGTAATTTCAGCATTTTCCGTGTTAAGGTTATTTTCATTAGTCATCTTTTATTTTTATGCCTTTCTCATTTCTTTACGTCTTATTCTTTACGTCTTACAAAAATTACTTGGATATTTCCAAAATTTCAAATTTCAAAATTCCTGCGGGAGCATCAACATCAATTATTTCTCCCTTTGTTTTTCCGAGACAAGCCTTGCCTACAGGGGATTCGTCGGAAATTTTACCGCTTTTCATATCAACTTCCTTAGAACCTACAATATGAAGCTCCAAAACCTTATCCTTTTGCAGATCCTTTAAAACAACCTTATTTCCGATTCCTATATGCTCGGTGGAAAGGTCGCTTTCGTCAAGAACCTTAACGTTTTGCAGCGTTTTTTCGATTTCGGCGATTCTCGCTTCAATAATACCCTGCTCATTTTTAGCTTCGTCATATTCGCTGTTTTCCGATAAGTCGCCAAAGGAAAGTGCCACCTTGATTTTATCGGCGATTTCCTTTCTCTTTACGCTTTTAAGCTCGTCAAGCTCTGCCTGAAGCTTTTGAAGTCCTTCGCTTGTCAAAACCATTTGCTTTTCTGCCATAATTAACCTCCGAAATTATCATATCATAGGGGCAAGACCGTATCACAGGAAACACCCCGAATTTACAGTATTGATCGTATATTTATGCCTTTTTTGCGCCTTGTTTGACGCTCACATTCCCTCTACAACCTCAAACGCCTTTTTTAACTGCGGATCTTCGGTGTTAAAATCCTGAGGCGAAAAATCCGGGTCGCCCGTAAGATCAACCGAGAAATCAGCCTTTATTCCTCCGCCGATTTGCGCCGAGGAGGCGGGAATAATCTCCGCCGTGGTAATTACAATGGCGGTGCCGTCCGAAAGATTTTTTGTTTCGGCAACCGTTCCTTTTCCCGCCGTTTGCTTACCCACGATTTTTGAAGAGGCGTACTCCTTCATACATAAAGTAAACAACTCCGCCGCTCCCGAGGTATTTTCGTTTACAAGTACTACGGAGGGTTGTGTTACCTGTTCACTTTCCGCCGTTGTTTCCAAAAATTTAGCTACCGATCCGTCCTTGTATCGGGCATTCGCCATAAGCTGATTAGGTGCAAATTTAGTCAGCATATTTGCCAAGCCGTCGTAAATACCGCTGCAGCTTCTAAGATCAAAAACATAGCCCAATACGCCGTTTGCCTGAAGCTTTTGCAGCTCCGAAAGGAACTGCTTATCCGTTTGGCGGTTAAACGCCTCGATGCGGATATAGCCGTAGCCCGAAACTATTGCCGAGGTCACCGATTTGACGGTAAAGGACTTTCTTGTTATTGTTACCGTTTTGGTTTCGCCGCTTCGCTGAACGGAAAGCCGCACATTTGTGTTTTCGTCTCCGTCTACGGCGTTTATAGCCGCTTCCGCACCCATTTCAAGAACATTGTTGCCGTCTACCTCTGTGATAATGTCCCCTATCTTGATATCCAAGCCCTCGGCGGGAGAATTTGTATATATCTTATCAACGATAAGGTATCCGCTTTCCTCGCGGCTGAGCTCAAGACCTGCCGAGATCATTGTTCCCGCTTCGGTCTGACGCTTTTTGTTTGCCTGAGCCTCGGAAAGATATGCGGCGGCCGGATCCTTTAATCCGCCCACATATCCGTTTACGATTCCGTTAATTAAGTATTGCTCGTCAATGTCATAATATGCTGAATTTCTTACATAAGAATCTATTTCCTGAATTTTTGAATATATCTCCTCACGCTGTGTAACTCCGCCGATCAGCTTATTAAACATATTTGTGGCAACAGTAGTGGTAATAACATAGGTTATGGCACAAGCGATGGCCGCCACACTGATTATCACGCCTATTGAATATTTTTTCTTCATAAAGTATCTTTCCTTAACTCCCTTTTTCAAAAGGTGTTCTTATTGTACAAATTTAAAATTTGTTGCATTTCTTTGCATAATTTCTGTTTTATACTGCCTTAATCGTCCTGCAAATGTAAATTTACCTCACTTAATACTGATCCAAATGCCAACGTCCCTCATCACAGAATCGGGAATGCTCTTATAGAAACGCTGCGCCTCATCATTAGCGGCAGTCAGGGCAATCAGCGTATCAATATGCCTGTCCTTTAACATTTGCCTTAAGGATTCCAGCAGCCTTTGAGCAGCACCTTGGTGTCTGGCGGATTTAATTACGCAAATCCAATCCAAATACGCTTTTTTTGAACCGTCAAAGCGGCTTGAGATGATGGAGGCATCAATCCTGCCAATCACTGTACCGTTTTTATATGCCAAGAGAGAAATTGAGTCATCAAAGCTACTGTCTTCAAAGCTTCTTTCGACGGCACTGATATATGCTTGATCGATCGTCCACCCCCAAAAGTTCTCTTCCTTACGCAATCTTCTTTCAAAATTCAAAACATCGGGTATCCTATCCTTTGTATACGTCTGTATTTCCAACTCCATAAAATCTCTCCAATACCGATTTATGTAAATTATCATCAAAATCCGATGTCACTCGCTTTTGGCGGCAAGCAAAGGCATATCTTCATTAGGCGGCGGGTACCGTTCAGTCTTTCCATGGGGACCCGATCCCCCATTGAAACCCTGAGGGGACCCCGCCCCGGATTTTTCATAAATTCGGGACACCGCCCCTTATTGAATTTGCAGGCTTCGTTTAAATCTTTAATTGAAAAGCCGAATTTCCGCTGCCTACCAAAGCAGCGGAAATATTGAATTATTTATGTATCCGCACAATTACCAGAATTTCTTAACATAGTCAAAAGGATTTTGAGGGATATTGTTTACTCTCACCTCAAAATGCAGGTGGGGTCCTGTTGACCAGCCTGTACTTCCCACAGCGGCAACAGCCTCGCCCTGTTCAACCTGCTGACCTACGGATACATAAATGTCGCTGCAATGTCCGTATAGAGTGGAATAACCGTCGCCATGATCTATAACAACATATTTTCCGTAGCTGTAGCCCTCTATGTAGGTGGTTTTGGCTATGATCACCGTTCCTGCCTTTGAAGCGTATATGGGATGACCGTAAATTCCGCCGCCCGAAATGTCTATGCCCGAGTGATTTCCGCCGCGCCAATCGTCATATCCGAAATATGTAGTGATCATCGTAAACTGTGTTTCAAGAGGCCATATCCATTCGCCCTCCTGATAAACCTGGTTGCTGTCCTTTTGCGCTAACTGAATTTCACGGTCGATCTGCTGCTGGTAAGCGGCTATCTCTGCTGCGTTTGCCTTTTTCTCTTTTTGAAGCTCCTCCTGCTTGTTCACAATATCGTTTATTTCCTGACTGTACTGTGAATATGCATTGCTGTATTCGCTGCTTAGCTGAGACGCCTCCTTCTGCTTAACCGTAAGCTCCGATTTATTATTTTCCAAGGCTTCCTTTTCCGATATAACGTTCAGCCGTGAGCTTTCCAAGTCGGTTTTGTCATTTTCAAGCTGCTTCTTGATTTTTTCGGTATTTTCTATGGATTCCTTAAGCTGCTGCATCATATCATCGTTTTGCTTGGAAACATTTATCATCATTTTTGTTCTTACCAAAAGATCATAAAAGTCCGCCGATTCCGCCAAAACCGAAAAAATGTCGGCATTTTCGGTAACATACATGGCATGAAGGATATCACCGAATCTCTCTAAATTTTCCTCATTTTCGGCATTAAGCCTTTCTATTTTGCTTTCCTTCTGAGCAATATCATCTTCCTTTGCAGAAATCTGAAGGTTCAGTGCTTCGATATTTGCCTGCTTTGCGGCAATATCCTCCTCCATATAATAAAGCAAATTGTTGTAATTGTCAAGCTGTTCCTGAATGGCATTAAGCTTTTGAAGGTACAGCTCCTGCTTTTTTTCGCTTTGGTCAATATCGTTTTCAAGAGAAGCGATACTGTTTTCTATCTGCTTGTTGCGCTCCTCCAATTCCTTGATTTTATCCTTCTTTTGCTCAATGGATGCGGAGGTAGCGTTTATGTTAAAGCTTTTGTCGGGTATTACAAAAAAGCTCAGACATAAAGCTGCGCCCACCGCAGCGGATAAAGCTCTGTAAAGCCTTTTTTTAGTTTCCTTTTTCATTTGCTGCACCCCTTCTTTTTTCAGAATCGTTCATTTTCACTCTAAATACATAATTGTTTTATAGAAAATCACCAAAACGTCTTTATATTATCAAAACCGGGTGTTTCCCGTCTTTTGCCATAAACAAAAGGCAAAGACTCCGTTAAGCGGCGGGATTCCTTCGGTCCTTCAGCTGGGAACCGGATTCATTGCCGAAACCCTGAGAGCTTACGCCTCGGATTTTTAATAAATTCGGGACACTGCCCAGCATTGATTTTTTCACAATAAGAGCTTTCACTGCCCCGATCGGCGTTATTTATACCTTCAGATGCTTGCCCATACTGAAAATCGTGCCAATTGCGCTTAAAACTGCTCCGGCCAGGCAGTTAAAGGCAAGTAAATACCACATAACATCATTAAACGGAATAACATTTGACAAGCCCAGCACCTTCCATATCGTGAAATCCTCGGCAAAGAAGGATACCAGAGCTTCATAGGTAACCTTTGTCAAAAGCCAGGATACCCCGCCTGCAATAATCCCTATAAACATTCCCTCGATAAAGAACGGGAATTTTATAAACGCATTTGTCGCTCCCACGCTTTTCATAATTCCGATTTCTTTCCTGCGGGCAAATACGCTGGTACGGGAAGCATTGTAAACTATTACCACACAAACTATAACAAGGGCGATAAGCATTGCGCCGCCGATAATTCCCAAGGTGGTTTTCAGGCTTGTAAGAACCGACGCAAAATCATAGGGGGCGGTTACCTCGCTTACGCCGTCCACTGCTTCAAAGGTGCGTTTTGCTTCATCAAGCTGCGAAATGTCCTTAATGGTAACACGAAACGTGTCGGGCATAGGGTTTTCTTTTAAAGCGTTAAGCAGGTCGCTATACTCCGGCATTTGAGCCTTTTTGTCTTCAAAAGCCTCTTCCTTCGAATAAAACACCACGTTTGCCGTATAACCGTTGCTTTTCAGTTCTTCCTCAATCTTAACCAGCTTTTCCTCGTCGGCATCGTCGATGAAAACCATAATCTCGTTTTTGTCCTCGGCACTGCCAATTACCACGTTTATATCCGCTGCAAGCAATGCCGCCAGGCTTATTAAAAGCAGGCTGACCATAATAATGCAAAAGCTTGCAAAGCTCATCAGGCGGTTGCGCCAGACGGACACGACGCCCTGCTTTATCAGATATGAAAAATTACTGCCCCTCATCTTCTCCTCCTATATAATCGTCAAACGCTATAGAACCCTTGCTGAGGTTGATAATTCTTCCCCCGAAATATTGTACCAAATCGTGTTCATGGGTGACCATAAGTACGGTAGTGCCGCAGCCGTTGATTTCCTTCAGCAGCTCGACGATCTCATATGAAAGCTTCGGATCGATATTACCCGTCGGCTCGTCCGCTATGATAAGTCCCGGGTCGGTGGCAAAGGCTCGGGCTATGGCAACACGCTGCTGCTCGCCGCCCGAA
>DNUB01000218.1:8128-9545 GCA_003508605.1 Oscillospiraceae bacterium
ATGGCAACACGCTGCTGCTCGCCGCCCGAAAGCTGCGTGGGCTTTGCCTTAGCCTTGTCGGCAAGCTTTACAAGATTAAGCACATAGGGCACTCTCTGGCGTATATATTTGTTGGATTTATCCGTAACACGCAAAACAAATGCCACATTTTCGTAAACCGTCATATCGGGAATAAGTCGGAAATCCTGAAAAATCATTCCCAATGATCGGCGAAAATAAGGTATCTTTTTATTTTTCATTTTGGAAAGATTGTAGCCGTTTACAAATACTCGGCCCGTCGTAGGCACAATCTCTCTTGTAAGCAGCTTAAGCATAGTGCTTTTTCCTGCGCCGCTGTCTCCTACTATAAACACAAATTCGCCGTCGTTGATACGCAGGTTGATATCATGCAAAGCGTCAACTCCGTTTTTGTGTCCGTCCCTGTAGTGAACATTTACATTTTTTAATTCTACCATTTTTTATTTATGAAAACCTCTGTTTAGTATCTTAATATTTTGCTGCGGTTCGACAAAAAACCGTAAAATTTCACATCAGCTAACAGCAGATAACCCCCGCATAGAAATACGAGGGGTTAATCCATACATACATTATACGACAGTTCTGCAAAAAACTCACTTTAAAATATGAAAATTTCACAGAAATATCAGAATTTAACAGGATCTGCCGATAAATATTTTTTTACCATAAGAGCAATCTTAAATATAATTGCGTGGTCAAACTCTCTCAAATCAAGTCCGGTAAGCTTTTTTATCTTGTCAAGTCTGTACACGAGGGTATTTCTGTGGACGAAAAGCTTGCGGCTGGTTTCGGAGACGTTAAGGTTATTTTCAAAGAAACGCTGTATGGTGAACAGTGTTTCATGATCCAGGGATTCGATAGAGCCCTTTTTGAACACCTCCTTAAGGAAGGTTTCGCAAAGTGTGGTGGGCAGATGATAGATAAGTCTTGCAATACCTAAATTGTCATAGCTTACTATATTCTTTTCTGTATCGAACACCTTGCCCACTTCAAGAGCCATCTGAGCCTCCTTAAAGGAGCGGGCAAGCTCCTTTACGCCCATTACGGGAGTGCCTATACCCACGTTTACACGTGTGAAAAACTCGCTGGAAAGCGTATCGGATATTGAGCGGGCAAGCTTTTCCAGATCCTTTACGTCAATGCCGCTCTTTATTTCCTTAACAAGAACGATATCATTTTCGGAAATATTGAAAACAAAATCCTTGTTTTTATCGGGGAATAAATTCTGAATTACATCATAGGCGGAAACCTCGTTGGAGGTGATAATGTTAATCAAAAAAACCACTCGGTTGATATCCGCATTAAAATGCAGCTCTCTGGATTTAATTCCTATATCGCCGGGAAGAACATTGTCGAGAATAATATTCTTAATAAAATTGTTTCTGTCGTACTTTTCGTC
>DNUB01000218.1:9855-10420 GCA_003508605.1 Oscillospiraceae bacterium
ATTGTTTCTGTCGTACTTTTCGTCATAATATTGCTTAATGCTTGCTAAGGAAATAGCAATAACCGAAGCATATTTAGAGGCAATATCGTCCGTGCCCTCCACGAAAACGGCATAATCAGGTCTCAGGTGAAGTCCGAAGGACTTGTAGGTAAAGCCGTCCCTTACATAAGTATCGTGAGATTCGCTTATTTCACCG
Source organism: Oscillospiraceae bacterium (assembly GCA_003508605.1). Lineage (GTDB taxonomy): Bacteria > Bacillota > Clostridia > Oscillospirales > Ruminococcaceae > Ruminiclostridium_E. Next base: position 10,052 of record DNUB01000218.1, read on the forward strand.
GTGAAAAGCTCATCGTTTGTGCCTATCTTTGAAAGGTCGCTGCACGCAATGATGGTAGAGCTTTCGTCGATAACGCCGATAATACGGTCAATGGCGTCCTTCATCTGATGCACCACACTCTGAAATAGTCTGTTTGACATAAGTATATCCTCTTTCTGAAATTGCGGCTGAAAAACCCTCGGGGCTTTCGCCTGTGGATTTATTTTTGAAGTTGACTCTCATGAATTGCAGCATAAAACGGCATATTCAAGCGTCGGAAAAAATAAATCTCATCTTTTCAACAAACCCAAAAACCTGGGATTTGTATTTTGTATGTATCTATTTTACATGAATGTGACAAAAAAATCAAGGGTTTTTTATAAAAAAGTT
>DNUB01000218.1:10668-11052 GCA_003508605.1 Oscillospiraceae bacterium
TCAAGGGTTTTTTATAAAAAAGTTATAAATTTTCTGCGTCCGCAAGCATATTCCGTTACTCTCCATGCCATTTTTTAAGGAGCTTATGTGCCGAACGGCTTTAAGGCAAGCTCCAATCGGAAATATATACAGCTTCTTAGACGCCTCCGAAGCGAAACCGGCGCATCGCAGCCTGTCGGGTTCGGTCTGCTTTGATAAAAACACCGTTAAAAGGTCGGGAAAGGGATTACAGATTATGCCAGGTTATTCTGATGCGTTCATTGATTTGACTTTATTTTCAATAAATTATATAAATCTATGTAATCTGCATAAATATTTAGAAAAAATTTGTTTGTTTTTGTGATTGATAAATTGATGGATTGAGTGTATAATAAAATTATTAAG
>DNUB01000309.1:0-3313 GCA_003508605.1 Oscillospiraceae bacterium
TAATTGTGCGGTGTTGCCTTAAAGAAACCTCTAAAAAATCCTTGTGAGCAAACACCGACACGGCGCACCGACCGCTTCTTCAAGCAGTCCCGGCAGAGGCTGACTTCGCCGGCTTTCTTCAATCACAGTATTCGGCACGACTGTTGGTATTTCTTTTTTTCAGGGGTTTTTAGAGATCTCTTTAAATATTTTATGTAATGCCGATAAAGCAGCGCACCTCTGCTTAAAATGTTAAGGCAGAAGTGCGCAGTTGAATCAGATTTCTTAATCCCGTGCCGTAAAAGCTTTGACAAGCTTACGGCAGCGAAGCTGTCATATCAACAATAAGCCGATTATTCAGCCTTAGGTGCGCCAACGGGGCAGGTTTCGGCACATGCGCCGCAGTCTACGCAAGCGTCTGCATCGATAACATACTTGCCGTCGCCCTCGGAGATAGCGCTAACGGGGCAGCCGTCTGCACAAGCACCGCAAGAAATACATTCGTCACTGATTTTGTAAGCCATGAGAAAATCCTCCTGATATATTTAAGTATTTTTTGGGGCAAGCCCCGTTTTAACATCAACTCAAGGAAAAATTAAAATTCCAAGGTATAAGTTACATATCCATTTTAACATTTAACGTTAAAAAAGTCAAGTATAAGGGGAATTTTAGGGCAATGCAGGGGTTGCATTCGGGTAACGCAGAAAAAGGCTTTGTTTTAAGAAATATATAACAAAAGTAAGCTTTGGTTACCCCGCAGGCAAAATCTTTTTAAAATTTTTTAAAAAAGTCGGGGTCTGCTCAAATAAGCATTTTTTCGAAGCTTAATCCTCAAGCTCCTTCAATGCGGCAATTTCATCTCGGTTCACACGTATTTTTGAATCCTTCAGAAGCTTAACGTCCTCTCTTTTAAAGGTAACGGGTGCGGCGTCCTTGTTTTTGTCAAGCTGTATCTTCAATACGCCCGTAAGCAGATTTACATCGCTGACGATTCCCCTGCCGTCGGGGGTATCCACAAGCGCACCGGTTTTGGGCGTTATTTTTAAAAGCTCCTCGTAGCTGTCCTGCTCGTACTTCAGGCAGCACATAAGCCTGCCGCAGGTGCCCGAGATCTTTGTGGGATTTAAGGAAAGAGACTGCTCCTTCGCCATTTTTATGGAAACCGGCTGAAACTCGCCCAAGAACAGCGAGCAGCAAAGCTTTCTGCCGCATATGCCCAGACCGCCCAGCATTTTCGCCTCGTCCCGCACGCCTATCTGCCTTAGCTCGATGCGGGTGCGGTAGATGCCTGCCAAATCCTTTACCAGATCTCTGAAATCCACACGGCTTTCGGAGGTGAAATAAAACATAATCTTTCCGCCGTCGAAGGTGCATTCCACGTCGATAGGCTTCATATTGAGCTTATGCTCGGCTATTTTTTGGGTAAACACCTTCATAATCTCTTCCTTTCGGGCAAGGTTATTTTTCAGCGTTTCCAAATCCTCCTGGGTGGCTATGCGTATAATCTCCTTAAGGGGCTGTACGACCTTTTCGTCCTCCGTCATAAAGTTGCCTATGGCAACGCTGCCGCACTCTACGCCTCTGGCGGTTTCAACAATAACCTTTTTTCCTACGGGAATCTTAATTCCCTTCGGGGAAAAATAATATATCTTTCCTACTTCTTTAAAACGTACTCCTATAACCTCGGTCATTTATTTTATCCTTTCATTTGTTTATATTCGGTTAGGCAGGATTTGAAGCTTCGGGGCACAGACCCGCAGGAACTCCGTAATGATATCCGCCCTCTGATGAGACAAGATCCTTTGCTTACGGCAAGAGACGTGGTTTGGGGCAGCAATGATTTTCCATAGCGTTAAAGATTGCCGCCACAAAGGCGTTTGTCGTTATTTTTGAATTAAAGTTGGTTTCCGTAACCGCTCTGCCGAAGCTGACCGTTTCCTTTGCAATTGCGTTAAGAGCCGCTGCGGAAAAATTCGCCGCCGCTTTTTCGGACAGCTCGGGGCAGCAGCCCGTCGAGGGCTTTCCGCCCATAGCCGTTACAAGTGCGTCATGGAAAATTTTTCCCGCTTCGATAACCACCGTTTTTAAAGGACCTCTTTTGTCGTCCTTGGGCTGGGGAAGGTGCAGAAGAAGGTTAATTGCCCCGTACTCGTTTTTGTCAATAATATATCCGCAAAGCTCCCTTGAAAGCTGAATGTAAACGGCGGCGTTTTTATCCCTGACGGATTTCAGGGCAAGCCCTAAGTTTCCGTTATAGGTTCTTGCCGTTTCCTCCGCATTTTTAACGCCCTGATCCGACAACGCCCTTTCGCATTCCTCCACGCTCAGCTTAAAGGTCTGCACCGCCGCCGTTCTTGACAGAATGGTGGGCAGAATGCCGTTTCGGTTAGAAGCGGTCAAAATAAATCTTACCGAGGGGGAAGGCTCTTCAAGGTATGTAAGCAGGGCGTTCTGACATACGTTGTTTAAAAGCTGAAATTCCGAGAAAATGTAAACCTTCATGCCTCCCTCCACCGCTTTCTCAAAGGTGGTGGGCAGAATATCTTCACGCAGCTCCTCCGCTTTTAAAACGGCGCAGTCCGCATAAATCACATCGGGGTGGATATGCTCCCCGATTCTTTTGCAGTTATCGCAGCTCATACATGGAGCGTCTCCGCCCCTTTCGCAAAAATACATCATGGCGGTATAGTCCGCCAAGGTTCTTTTTCCTGTGCCCGAATCGCCGAAAAAAAGCAGCGCATGAGGCATACTGTTATTTTTTGCATAATCGGAAAGCCGATCCGTCGCCTGTCTATTGCCGTAAATTTTCATAAGCCGACTTCCCTTCTTAAGTGATCTGTTTTACGGAATATCCCTCAATTTTTTTAAAAATCCCCGGCAAGCCGTTAAACCTCAAACCTTTTCAAACCGCTCGATATCTGTAACGAATATAGTTGCTCCCCCAACGCTTACCTCTACGGGAAAGCCCGCATAGGCGTTTGTGCCATAGGAGGAGGCGGAGGGGACAAACTGCGTTCTTTTGTGGCTGTTGTCACGGATTATGCCGATTATTTCATCTACCTTGCCGTCCTCGGAGCAGATAAGAAAGGTGGTGTTCCCCGCCATAAGAAAACCGCCGGTGGAGGCAAGCTTTGTGGCGGAAAATCCGCTCTTGGTAAGCGAGATGGCAACAGCGCGTGCATCATCGTTGTTTACAATAGCATATATAAGTTTCATAGCCTTAGCCTTTCGGTAAAAAGAATATACTTTTCTTTTTACAGTATAGCATAAAAAGGAGATTTTGTAAAGGCAGATAAATTTTTGGTGGTTGAACTGCGTTTGGCTTTTTTAACTG
>DNUB01000309.1:3595-3790 GCA_003508605.1 Oscillospiraceae bacterium
TTTTAACTGCGTTTGGCTTTTTTACTGCGTTTGGCTTTTTTAACTGCGTTTAGCTTTTGATGATTTTTACGTACTGCGGACGTGCTGCTGCCTTTTCCGTTTTGCGGCGGAGTGCGCTCCTGCGGGGGGTGAACTGCGTTTGGCTTTTTGAACTGCGTTTGGCTTTTTGGGAGTTTTTACGAGCTGCGCCCGCAC
>DNUB01000270.1:0-1952 GCA_003508605.1 Oscillospiraceae bacterium
GTGCGACCGCAGAACATAAAAATTCCCAAAAAGCCAAACGCAGTTCAAAAAGCCAACGCAGTAAAAAAGCCAACGCAGTAAAACTCTTGCATTTTTCTCTTTTTTATGATACAATGTTCTCATCACCTAAACTAAGCCGAGATGAAAGCTTTTACTGACATCAAGGCTTCAATCCTATACTTATGCCGAAGCTATTATCTATCTAAGGCAGAAGGGCGTCAAAAAATCTAAATTAACACGCCCTTTAAGCGTTCGTATTGCACCGCTTCAATACGTCGCCAAGGGTATTTTTTATTGTCTGAGGAGAATATATGGAAACAAGAGTTGCGGTTATAGGCATAATCGTTGAGGACGAAAATGCCGTAAATGCTTTAAACGAGCTTCTTCACGCATACAGCGGCTATGTTATCGGAAGAATGGGAGTGCCTTACAGAAAAAAGGGAATAAACATAATCAGTCTTGCCGTTGACGCTCCCCAGGACGTAATAAGCGCATTGTCGGGAAAAATAGGAAGAATAAAGGGAATAAGCGCAAAAACGGCATACTCCAACGTAAAAAACTCTCAAAGCAAGGAAGAAGAACGGTAAAATGGAGAAGGAGCTTATTGAAAAGCTGTATTTAACGGCAAATCTCACAGACAAAGAGTTAGGGCGGCTTATCGAAAACCGTACAAACGAAGATTTTGCGCTGCTATCCGAAAGGGCAAGGCAAAGATGTAACGAGGAATACGGAAACAAGGTCTATATGAGAGGACTTATCGAGTTTTCCTCCTACTGTAAGAACGACTGTCTGTACTGCGGACTCAGGCGCAGCAATAAAAACGCACAGCGTTACAGGCTTTCGGCAGAGGAAATAATCAGCTGCTGTGAAACCGGATATAAATTGGGATTCCGCACCTTTGTGCTGCAAGGAGGAGAGGACGCCTTTTACAGCGACGACTTGTTCTGTGAAATAATCCGCTCGGTCAAAAAAAAATTCCCCGACGCCGCCGTTACCCTTTCTTTGGGAGAACGCAGCCATAACAGCTTTAAGCGGCTTTTTGAGGCAGGGGCGGACAGATACCTTTTGCGGCATGAAACCGCAGACAGCGAACATTACGGCAGACTGCACCCAAAGGAGCTGTCGCTTGAAAACCGTATGAGCTGCCTGAAAAGTCTTAAGGAAATAGGATATCAGACAGGCTGCGGCTTTATGGTGGGTTCGCCCTATCAGACCACAGACTGCATCGTAAAAGATCTGCGCTTTATAAAGGATTTTCAGCCCCATATGGTAGGGATAGGACCATTTATTCCGCACAAGGACACACCCTTCGGGGAAGAAAAGGCAGGAACCTTGGAGCTTACATTATTTTTGCTTTCCATAATACGTCTGCTTTTGCCGAAGGTGCTTTTGCCCGCTACCACCGCTCTGGGCACAATAAGCCCCACGGGACGGGAGCAGGGGATCAAGGCGGGGGCGAATGTGGTAATGCCCAATTTATCACCTGTGGGAGTTCGGAAAAAATACGCTATTTACGACAACAAGATCTGTACGGGCGAGGAAGCGGCGGAATGCCTTGAATGCCTCGGCAGAAGAGTAAAAACGGCAGGAGGAGAGCTTGTCGTCGATCGGGGAGATTCCAAAATCCCGATAAAGTAACAGCAAAATACAGTACCATATAAATAATAAATATCCAATAAATATCAGTAAAAACGGAAAGGAAGAATTAACTATGTACAATCCCAAGTCATTAAAAGCAGAGGAATTTATTTCCGATGAGGAAATCAGGGAAACGCTTGATTACGCCGAGAAAAACAAGGATAATACCGAGCTTGTGGATCAAATTATCGAAAAGGCAAGGCTGCGCAAGGGTCTTTCCCACCGTGAAGCCTCGGTTTTGCTCGCCTGTGAGAATGAGGAAAAAATCAAGGAGATTTTCGACCTTGCACAGCAGATAAAAAAAGATTTTTACG
>DNUB01000270.1:2295-2430 GCA_003508605.1 Oscillospiraceae bacterium
CAACTACTGCGTCAACGGCTGCCTTTACTGTCCTTATCATCTTAAAAACAAGCACATTGCCAGAAAAAAGCTTACTCAAGAGGAAGTTAAGAGAGAAGTAATCGCTCTTCAGGATATGGGACACAAGCGTCTTGC
>DNUB01000270.1:2747-2966 GCA_003508605.1 Oscillospiraceae bacterium
GGATATGGGACACAAGCGTCTTGCCATAGAAGCGGGGGAAGACCCGGTAAACAACCCGATAGAATATATTCTTGAATGTATCGATACGATTTACAGCATTAAGCACAAAAACGGCGCAATCAGAAGAGTAAACGTAAATATTGCCGCTACCACCGTGGAAAACTATAAAAAGCTCCATGACGCAGGAATAGGCACATATATTCTGTTTCAGGAAACCTA
>DNUB01000270.1:3250-3827 GCA_003508605.1 Oscillospiraceae bacterium
ATATATTCTGTTTCAGGAAACCTATCACAAGGAAAGCTACGAAAGACTTCACCCGACAGGACCGAAGCATGATTACGCATATCATACCGAGGCTATGGACAGGGCGATGAAGGGCGGAATCGACGATGTGGGTTTAGGTGTTCTCTTTGGCCTGGAGCTGTACAAGTATGAATTTGCGGGACTTCTTATGCACGCCGAGCACTTAGAGGCAGTTCACGGAGTGGGACCCCACACTATCAGCGTACCCAGAGTCAAGCATGCAGACGATATCGACCCCGATGAGTTCGACAACGGCATAAGCGACGACATATTTGCGAAGATCTGCGCCTGCATACGCCTTGCAGTACCCTATACAGGCATGATAATCTCCACAAGAGAGAGCAAGTCGGTGCGTGAAAAGGTAATCAGGCTTGGCGTTTCACAAATAAGCGGCGGTTCAAAAACCAGCGTAGGCGGCTACTACGAGCCTGAGGCCGAGGAGGAAAGCAGCGAGCAGTTTGACGTTTCCGATCGGCGTACTCTCGACGAGGTGGTTTGCTGGCTTATGGAAATAGGCTATATTCCCAGCTTCTGCACC
>DNUB01000270.1:4113-4466 GCA_003508605.1 Oscillospiraceae bacterium
CTATATTCCCAGCTTCTGCACCGCCTGCTACCGGGAAGGCAGAACGGGCGACCGCTTTATGAGCCTGTGCAAAAGCGGACAGATACAAAACTGCTGTCACCCGAATGCTCTTATGACATTAAAGGAATATCTTATGGATTATGCGGGACCCAAAACAAAAGAAATCGGTGAAAAACTGATAAAGGAGGAGCTAAAAAATATCCCAAAGGAAAAGGTCAGAGCCATAGCAGAAAAATATCTAAAGGAGATCGAGAGCGAGGGAAAGAGAGATTTCAGGTTTTAAGGCGTCACCGCACAATTATTGTCGTTCGAGAGCACAGTCAGATTTTTCGTCAGATTGCATAAATTCGCCC
>DNUB01000152.1 GCA_003508605.1 Oscillospiraceae bacterium
TTTCAATCAAGAATTAGTATAAAAGAATTGATTCTCACTCTCTTGTAATTTAAGCTTAAGCGCAGGCTATAAAACAGCCCGGCTTAAGATATTTGTCGGGTAATGGGTATGAATGGATATTTTTTGAGCAACCCCTATATTATTCCGTCCTGAGTGCCTCAACAGGGTCTTTCTTAGCTGCCAAGCGAGACGGAATTACACCTGCGATCAAGGTAAGAGCCATACTGATCGCCACAAGAATAACTGCGGCGACAGGCGGCAGATAAGCTGACAGACCCTCTATACCTGTTGCGCTGTACAAAATTGCGTTAATGGGGATAAGCATAAGCAGAGAAACCCCGATGCCTATTGCACCCGAAACCAAGCCCACAATAAGCGTTTCGGCATTGAAAACCGTTGAAATATCACGCTTTGACCCGCCGATTGCACGCAGTATACCGATTTCTCTTGTGCGTTCAAGAACGGAAATATACGTAATTATACCGATCATAATAGAGGAAACCACAAGGGAAATGCTTACAAAGGCAATAAGGAGATAGGAAATACCGCTTATAATATCTGTAATCGAGGACATCAGCAGCGCAACATAATCGGTGTACTTTATTTTGTCGTCCTCACTTGCGTTTTCGTTGTACTCTGCGATAGCGTCGGCTATTTTGTCCTTTTGCTCGAAGGTTTTTGCATAAAGCTTAATGGTGGAAGGGTTAGTGAAATCCGCATAGCCTATTTCCGACAATATATCATCGTAAGAGGATTCCGAAAATTTGTCGGGAGTGTATTTGTTAAACAGCTCCACATACTGCTTATCGGTAATGTCCGCCATATCAAGAGCGGCTGAAAGCTGTTCTAAGGTAAGAGCCGCCAACTGCTGCTCCATCATTTGAGCGTACTGCTGAACATATTGATTTGACAGCATTTCCGCAGCATAGCCAAAAAGCTCCTCGTCCGTCATATTTGAAATGTATGAAAGTATGGCTTCCGAATCCACTCCCATTTGCTCCGCATACATCTGTGTTACCTGATCGATAAGCTCCTGACGGCTTACCTTTGAGAGAATGCTTTTTGCGTATTCCTCCGCTTCACCCTCTTTGGGAATCGACATAATGAATTTATATATTTCCGCTTTTTCGGAGGTCGTACAGCCCTTTAAAAAATCGTTGATTTTATCGGACATTTCTTTAAGGGTGGGTTCCGTATAGCTGTCGGTTTTAAACGGAAGTCCTGCAATAACGTCGTTCAGCTTGTCGTCAATCTGCGCTTTTAACAGGTCGCTGTCGTTGGTTTTTTTGATCGCATAGTCGGTCAACGCCTTTGTGTAGCCCAAATAGCCTGTGAGCATTGTTGAAGTGGCGTCCTCGTTGGGACGGATAATTCCCGATATTTTAATATTAACCCCTATGTCGTCCGCTTCAAAAAGATAGTCAAGTCCGGTATCGTTTTTTGTAAGATTTGTATAGCTTTTTCCGTCCTCGCTTTTTTGGTAGTATTCACATGGGAGAATCAGCTTTAATTCCTTATTGCAGACATCGTCATAGCTCCACTCGGTCTGACCGTAATCGTCGATGGTTTCGCCCTTCATTACCTTTTTGAAAAGCTCGGGCAGCTGCTCCGAATCCTTTAAGCCCAATGAATACATCACAACGTCGGGAAGCTGATTATTTCTTGTTACCACCAAAACCACCTCGTCGTAGCTTTGAGGCCAGCTGCCGTAAATCAAGTCATATTGATTAAACAGCATATCGCTTACCGTATCGTCAGTTTTGCCCGGAAGCATTTCCTCCCACATTTCCATGCTTCCCATTGACATAAAGGTACTTGAAGTCATAGGGTTTGAATCGTCAATTCCCATAGACAGGCTCATCATTTCAGCAAGGTCGGATTTTATAATTTTGTTGTTAACATCACGGGTGAATATCGGCATTTTTACATCATAGGAATAATCTATGGCACTGATATTGTTTTGTATATCCTCGTTGCTGTCTAAAAATACCTTAAAATCCTTCATATTGTTTTTTTGCTTTGAGGAGGAGCTTACGGAGTTGAAAACCTCGTATACATCGGTATTGGACTTTATCTTATCGTTGCTGCCGCCGTCTGCGTCCTGCTTATGACTGTCCATAATAGCGGCAAACGCTCCCGACATATCCGTGGTTTCCTTAAATATGCTTATGGGGTAGGAGGACAGAGTTTCCTCCTGCACAGAGTTGATGTAGGTATTTATGCCCGAAGAAAGGGAAAGAATAAGGGCGATTCCGATTATTCCTATAGAGCCTGCAAAGGAGGTAAGCAGGGTTCTGCCTTTTTTGGTAAGCAGGTTGTTAAGCGACAGAGAAACGGCGGTAAAAAAGGACATAGAAACTCTTTTTTTCCTGTTTTTTTCAGTTTCCTTTACGTTTTCGGGTTCAAAGGGATCCGTGTCGCTTAAAATGCTGCCGTCCTTGACCCTTACGATTCTTGTGGAATACTGTTCGGCAAGCTCCGGATTGTGAGTTACAAGAATAACAAGTCTGTCCCTTGCAATTTCCTTTAAAAGCTCCATTACCTGAATGCTGGTTTCACTGTCAAGCGCACCTGTGGGTTCGTCGGCAAGGAGTATATCGGGGTCGTTTATCAGGGCTCTGGCAATAGCCACCCTCTGCATTTGTCCTCCCGACATCTGATTTGGCTTTTTATGCAGCTGATCGCCCAAACCTACTTTTTTTAATGCTTCTGTCGCTTTTTTCCTTCGTTCGGATTTTGATACGCCCGAAATGGTAAGCGCAAGCTCCACATTGGACAAAACCGTCTGGTGAGGTATAAGGTTGTAGCTCTGGAAGATAAAGCCTATTGAACGATTGCGGTAAGCGTCCCAATCCCTGTCCTTGTATTTTTGAGTTGAAGTGCCGTTTATTACCAAATCTCCGCCGGTTGCGTGGTCCAAGCCGCCGATTATGTTCAGCATTGTGGTTTTACCGCAGCCCGAATGCCCGAGTATGGCCACAAACTCGTTTTTGCGAAATGCAATATTTATGCCGTTTAAGGCAGTGACCTTGTTGTCTTTTTCTCCGTAAGTCTTTACTATATTTTTCAGTTGAAGCATATTACTTTCTATCCGTTTCTGTCTGTATTTCAATTTTATTCAATGAATACTATTATATAGTTTTATACATCTGTGTCAAGCCTGAAGGAATAATTTTCACCTATCTGTCATAAAGCTCGGATCCCGAAAAAATCGAATCAATATAAGAAACCGAGCTGTAATTTATACGTTTTCGGAGAAAGCATTGCGGCTTTTCTTATACACTCCAAAACGTACACTCCAAAACGGTTTTAACCGCTTGTACCTGCAGACGGCTTTTTTATTCTTTACCGACATCTATTGTATTACAGCAATCATTCGTTCAATTTTTATTAAAAAACTATTGACAACCGCTAAATAATATGCTATACTGAATACACCTCATTGGAGGTTTATTTTTTTGCGCATAAAATAAATCTCTGCGGAAATAAGGGTTTTCGCTGTTACTGTGAGGGAGGCTAAGTTCGACCGTATCGAACAATTTAATAGGAGGTGCCGAAATGAGAGTAAAAATCACTTTGGCTTGCACAGAATGCAAGCAGCGCAATTATGCTACCAAGAAAAACAAAAAGAATGACCCTGACAGAATTGAAATGAACAAATACTGCAAATTCTGCCGTAAGCACACACTCCACAAAGAAACCAAGTAAGGAGTATAAGGAGGATTATGCGTAATGGCAAACGAGCTTGAAAAGAAAGCCCAAAAGGATGCAGAAAAGGCGCAGAAGGAAGCTGAAAGAGCGAAAAAGGAAAGACAGTACGCCGCAATGAAGGCAGCTGCCGCTAAAAAGCCCAAGAAAACGCCTGCCAAGTATTTCAAGGAAGTTAAAGCGGAATTTAAGAAGGTTTCATGGCCCAGCAAAAAGCAAGTATTCAACAATACAGTGGTTGTCCTTGTGTCTATTGTCGTTTCGGGAGTAGGCGTTTGGCTGCTTGACCTTTTGTTTACACAGGCGTGGAGCTGGCTTCTTAAAATGTAATTAAAGGGGATAACCGATGTCAGAAGCTAAATGGTATATTTTACACACTTTTTCGGGTTATGAAAAAAAGGTTGCCGATAATATCAAAAAGGTGGTTGAGAACAGAAATCTTCAGCACCTGATTGAAGAGGTAATGGTTCCCACGGAAACAATTACCGAGAACCATGATGGCAAGGTTAAGTCTTATGAAAGCAAGATTTATCCCAGCTATGTATATGTAAAAATGGTCATGACCGATGAATCGTGGTATATCTGCCGCAATACAAGAGGCTGCACAGGCTTTGTGGGACCGGGATCGAAGCCGATTCCTCTTACGGATGAGGAAGTGGCTAATTTGGGAGTAGCTCCCAAGCCCACCGAGGTTACATTTAAGGCAGGAGACCTGATAAGCATTATTTCGGGCAATCTGAAGGGCTTTGAGGGTACTGTCAGAGAGGTAGACGAGGCAGCGGGCACTGCTGTTGTCACCGTTTCAATGTTCGGAAGAGAAACGCCTACCACTCTTGATTTGTCGCTTATTCAAAAAATCAGTTAAAAGTTCTTTAAGTTTTTGGAGGTAAAATTAAAATGGCTCAGAAAGTAGTCGGATTCGTAAAATTGCAAATTCCCGCAGGCAAGGCAACGCCTGCTCCCCCTGTCGGTCCCGCACTCGGTCAGCACGGTGTCAACATCGCTGCTTTTACCAAGGAATTCAACGAGCGCACAAAGGCAGATATGGGACTTATTATCCCTGTTGTTATCACAGTATATGCAGACAGAAGTTTTTCATTTATTACCAAAACTCCCCCTGCGGCAGTTTTGATCAAGAAGGCTTGCGGTATTGAAACCGCATCGGGTACACCCAACAAGACCAAGGTAGCTAAGATTACAAAGGCTCAGGTTCAGCAGATTGCAGAGCAGAAGATGAGAGACCTTAACGCAGGTTCTACCGAAGCTGCAATGTCTATGATCGCAGGCACCTGCCGTTCTATGGGCGTTGAGGTTGTTGACTGATGACGGTGAATCCCATAAGCATAAATTAAATTCATAAACAATTTTGACAGTGGGAGGTTCTAAGAGCCGATTGACCACTAAGGAGGATATAATAAATGAAACACGGTAAAAAATACAGAGAAAGCGTAAAGCTTATTGAAACAGGCAAGTCTTACGAGGCTATCGATGCTCTCGGATTGGTATGCCAGACCGCAAAGGCTAAGTTTGACGAAACCGTAGAAATTCATATCAGATTAGGTGTTGACTCCCGCCATGCCGATCAGCAGGTAAGAGGCGCAGTTGTACTTCCCAACGGAACGGGAAAAACCGTAAGAACACTTGTATTTGCCAAGGGCGATAAAATCAAGGATGCACAGGACGCAGGCTCTGATTATGTTGCCGATGAGGATACCGTTAAAAAGATTCAGGACGGCTGGATGGACTTTGACGTAGTTATTGCAACTCCCGATATGATGGGCGTCGTAGGACGTTTAGGTAAGGTTCTCGGTCCCCGCGGCTTAATGCCTAACCCTAAGGCCGGTACAGTTACTCCCGATGTTGCCAAGGCTGTTCAGGAAGCTAAGGCAGGTAAGATTGAGTATCGACTTGATAAAGCAAATATTATTCACTGCCCTATTGGCAAGGCATCTTTCGGCGGAGAAAAGCTGGAGCAGAACCTTGACGCTCTTATGACAGCAGTCGTTAAAGCTAAGCCCGCTGCTGCAAAGGGTACGTATATAAAGTCCTGCACGGTTTCATCCACCATGGGACCCGGTGTTAAGGTAAACACCGTTAAATACGGAGCATAAGACTTAAGAATATATATTTATAGCACGTTTGTATTTTTGCAGACGTGTTTTTATTTTTTAGCATATTCTATGATAAATCGGTTAATATGGTTTCAATGAGGGGCAACGCCCCGAATTTATGAAA
>DNUB01000266.1 GCA_003508605.1 Oscillospiraceae bacterium
TTTCAATCAAGAATTAGTATTAATGGAACAATTTGACTAGTTCACAAAAATATAGCATTATATGATTGTTATACTATTTTTTAATAAAATGGCATAATATAGCATAACAGCTGCCTGTTTTTATTTTGGGGACGATTTTTTCATAAAACAAATCCGAGACAACCCGTTTTTGAGTGTCTCGGATTTTTTGGGGATTATTTTACAGCCCCTTTTGATTTTGTGACTTAATATTATCAGCGCGGCATTTCTTGAATTATCACTGCTTTTGCTCTGGCTCTGTGTCCGGAATATTGATTGGAAAGCCTTATGCTTATGTCGGTAATCGTTACGGTCGCTTTTAAGCACTCGCCTTTTGAAAGCTTTCCCGAAAGAAAAGCTATTTTGCTTAAATCCCCCAAGCTGAAAGCCGATCTTGGTTTTAATCCGCTTATGAAGGCAAATTCGTTATTTTTATCCGCAAATATCTTAGAACCGTCGATAAGAGTTTTGTTTATTTTAGCTTCAGCTGCATCGGTAACCATACATGGAATAAACCCGTTTTTTGCGGTATCCGGGAAGAATAAAACTTCATTTTCATCGCTTGCGCCTAATTCATATTCCGGTGAACAGTAAAGAACGCCCTCTAAGGTCAGAGAACCCTCAAAAATAATCTCGGAAGAGGAAAATCCGTTATATCCGTATCCGTATAACAAATCCCCCCTTCTTTCGGATCGGGCTTCAATAACCTTAAGTCCGTTTTCCAGCACGTCCCCTTTTTTTACTTTAAAGCACTCTCCGGTTATTTCACGGAGTTCGTCTAAAATATCGCCGTTCCACTTATCGGAGGAAAAATCGTAGAGAGAGGGATCGGAATCGGTATCAATGTAAATCGGGGGTGCGTATCTTATATATGCGCCGTCATATACCAATAAAGTTTCGAATTTGGATATGACCGTTCCTTCTATAGCCTCTTCTTTGCGGACGATAGAGCCGTCGGGAGCGGGAAAGCTGTCATAGGGAAATAATTCCAGTGCCGCCTTAAGCTCATCTTTTTCGCTCGTTTCCGGCACTTCGGTTTTTTCACTAATTTCGGGCGCTTCGGTTCGGATTATCGGCACAGGCTCGGAAGCAGGCTCATCGGTTTTAGCGGAAGGAGAAGAAACTGCGGCAGTAACGTCATCGGGCATTTGTGAGGTAAGCGAGGCTGCGGCTTCGGTGTGTTCCCCTATCACAATGTCTGTCGGCTGTTCATCGTCACAGGCGGTGAATAGAATCGAGGCGGCGAGGAGAAGAGCCGCTTTTATCGGTAATACTTTTTTGTTTAGCAATTTGGCTCCTTTCTGGTCATTTTCGCTCCATGTATAATCCTTATAAATAATTGAGCGATTTTTTGTTAAGACAAGCTCTTATCCTTTGATTTTGTGACTTGAGATTATCAGCGCAGGATTTCTTTGATTTCCACAGCCTTGGCGCTTGGTCTGTATGAAGGCAGGTACTCGGAAAACCTTATTTCTATGTCGGTAATTGTTATGGTCGCTTTTAAGCATTCACCTTTTGAAAGCTTTCCCGAAAAAGAAGCTATTTCGCTTAAGTCGCCTAAATTGAAAGCCGATTGGATCTTTACGCCGCTTATGAAGGCAAATTCGTTATTTTTATCCGTAAATTTCGCAAGATTATTGATAAGAGTTTTGTTTATATTGGCTTCAGCCGTATCGGTAACCATACATGGAATAAACCCGTTTTTTGTAGGATTCGGGAAGAATAAAACTTCATTTTCATCAGCCACGCCGAATTCATATTCCGGCGAACGGTAAAGAACGCCCTCTAAGGTCAGAGAACCCTCGAAAATAATCTCGGAAGAGTAAAATGCGTTAAATTCATGCTGTGCGTAATACAAATTTGCTTTTTTTAATGAGCGGGCTTCCATAACCTTAAGTCCGTTTTCCAGCACGTCTCCTTTTTTTACTTTAAAGCACTCTCCGATTATTTCACGGGTTTCGCTTAAAATACCGCTGTTCCAAGTATCGGAGGAAAAATGGTAGAGAGAGGGGTTGAAATCGGTATCGATGTAAATCGGAGAAGCGTATCTTATATATGCGCCGTCATACACTAAGATATATGCGGTTCCGTCGTCGGAATTGTCTATGCTGCTTATCGCTTCCTCTTTACGGATTGTGGAGCCGTCGGGAGCGGGAAAGCTGTCAAAGGGTAGTATTTCCAGCGCCGCTTTAAGCTTCTCTGCTTCGTTCATTTCGGGCGCTTCAGTTCGGATTATCGGCGCAGGGTCGGAAACAGGCTCGTCGGTTCGAATTATCGGCGCGGAGTCGGAAACAGGCTCATCGGTTTTAACGGTAGGGGAAGAGGTTATGGCGGCGGTAACTTCATTGGGTATTTCGGAGGAAATCGAACCTGTCGCTTCGGTGTGTTCGCCTATCACAATGTCTATCGGCTGTTCGTTGTCGCAGGCGGTGAATAGGATCGAGACAGTGAAGAGAAGAGACGCTTTTATCAGTAATGATTTTTTGGTTAGCATATTCGGCTCCTTTTGGGTCACTTAAGATAATTTGCAAAATAAGGGAAAGCATCGACAAAGCCTTTCCAAGTATAATCTTTATAAATCACCGAGCAATCCCCGTGATAATTGGCATGCGCTATTGAAACAGTTTCATTTGTAGTTCCCACAATCGCAATGGAATGGTCACTGCCATTCGATGTTTTTACTCTTATGTATGTTCCCATAGGAGTGTTCAGAAATTTTGATTTTGCCTCTGACGCATTTAATTTTTCATTCAAATACACCAACTTGTTATCATATTTACTAAAGCGAGTTAAATGAAAATAATCATAAACATATTTGGCAAATCCGTCACACTGGATTGAACCTTCATATTTTATGCAAGTACAGCCAGAATAGTTAAAGCAGCCACTGCCGTGACAGGTACAAGCCTTTCCCGTGGTGGAGAAATACGAATTATTCGGATATTTTGTTTTAAAATTGGCAAGAGTCGGAGTACCGCCACCGCCGCCGTCGTCAAATCCGGGTACTATCGAATTAACCGTCGAACCGTTACCGATAAATTCGTCGACGGAAACGGCAAAAACAGCCGCTGACGGAGATAACGATATTATCAGAGCGAGAAGCAGGGACATAAATTTTCTCAATTTGTTTTTCATAGCAAACCTTCCTTTCTTGAACTGATACATTAAATGTGAAATTTTGGATATTTGCTATGATTATATTATCATATTATTTCTATTATGTCAAGGGCTGCGTTTGTTCCGCCGTTTTGTTTTTGTAGTTTACCCTTTATCTTTTTTTAATTTCCTGCCTGCAAAAATTCCGCATTTATTGCTTTGTCAGTCTGACTTTCCGTATCGCATACAGCGGCAAGCTTCCTTGCATTTTCGCAAAAATTGACTGCAATCCGTTTAAAAATAGCATTAAGCATATAATCAAAATCCGGATGTCCCCCGCC
>DNUB01000030.1 GCA_003508605.1 Oscillospiraceae bacterium
CCCCGGATTTTTCATAAATTCAGGGCGTTGCCCCTCATTGAATCCGCAATTTTCACAAATTCTGCTGACTGCGGACGCTTTCTGCGTCAAAGTATTTCTGCGCTTTTTTGTCGTCGCCGTGCATTTAGCGAAATTGCACTAAATCGCTTTGATTTCAGACAGCCCTTATTATTAAAGCTCTATCTTTCCGTAAAGGCTGGCGGATTTCTCCAGCTCGACGGTTTCCTCTGAATAATCGGAGGCTTCCGATACGGAGGCTTCCTTTCTTTTATACTCCCTTTCAAAGGAGGTGGAAAAGCCGCTGCTTCTTCTGTATGAGCCTGTATCGAAGCTTCTGCTCTGTCTGCCTCCGTTATCCCGCCTGCCGCTTCTTCTGGGCTCGTTTGCGCTGATAACTACCTTTCTGAAGGGCTCTTCGCCGATGGAACGGCTGCTTACGCCCTCCACCTCGGATACCTTGCTGTGGATAATGCGGCGTTCATAGGGGTTCATAGGCTCTAAGGTTATTCTTCTGCCTGCCTTTAACACCTTTTTAGCAGTCTTAACGGCAAGAGCTTCAAGAGTCTCTCTTCTCTTTTCACGGTAGCCGCAGCAGTCTACGCTGAGCCTGCAATAGTTTTCTTCTCCTCTGTTGCCCGCCAAAATAGCAAGATATTGCAGAGAATCGAGAGTTTCTCCTCTTCTTCCGATAACCACGCCCAAATTTTCGCCCTCGATGTCAAGAATCACCGTGTCGCCCTTTTTAACGGGAGTTATGGTGAAATTATCCAGACCCAAGCAGTTAAGAACCTGTGTCAAATACCTTGTGGCTCTCTGTATCTTTGCGCAGGAAAGCGCAGGATCGTCCTCATCGGATTCAGGGGAGGCGGCACGGGGAGCAGGTTCTTCCTCCTTTTCCTCCTCTTCGGAGGCTGTATTTCCGAAAACCTCCTTTAAATTGACCTCAACGGGATTCCAAACAGCATTGATCTTGTACTCTCCCTTAGTGCCGAACAGCTTTTTAACAGGCTGCTCCAATATGGTGATCTCTATCTCGTCACGGTCTGCGCCTTGCTCTTCAAACTCACGGTACGCCTGTTCCTTTGCGTCCTCCAAAAGCTTAGCGGTAAAAATTTTCTCCATTTTGTATCCTTTCTGAACCGACGCTTCGGGCTATCCTCAAAAAGCTTCCGAAGGCTCGGTTTTTTCAAGCACGGTATTATTTTATCTTTTTATTCTTTTTTTGTTTGCTGTCATTTTCTAAAGCCTTTTTTTCCGATTGAGCGTTTTCACTGTCCGAATCCGAATCCTCGTCCTCTTCCTCTTCCAAAGGCGGCAGATCGGGGATATCTTCGTCGCCGTACTTTTCGGCGTCGGCTTTTCTCGCATCCTCCAGCTTTTTGCGCTGATATTCCTTAAGCTCCTTTGCGGTCATATCGGACATCTTTTTGGAAACTCGAACCTCGTTGCCCTCCTCGTCTATATCCACAACGGTTGCGGTTGCGGTAAGGGCGACGTTTTTCTTTTCAAGCTCCTTCCTTGCCTGCTCCTGAAGCTTTTCGGCAGGCCAGAACTTATAAATGATAATCGACTGCAAAATTCCGAAAACATAGCTCAGTGCCCAGTAAAAGCCTACTCCCGCAGGTACCTGAAATGCGATGTAGAAGGAGAAAAGGGGCATAAGATAAAGAGTGAACTTTGCACAGCCCTGCTGCTGCGCAGCCATTTCGGGGTTGGTCTTTTTCTGTATCATCTGGGTGATCACCATCTGCAGGACAGACATTACAAGAGAAAGAATAGGTATCAGAAGCAGCGGCATTTCAAAGCCGGGAGTTTCGCCTAAGTCAAGTCCGGCAAAGTGCATATTTCTGCTTAAATTGTCAAGTTTTGACAGTGTTTCTTCCGAAATCGGCACAGAGGAGAAGGCTTCCTTGTGGTTTGTGTATAAACGCAGTGCGGCAAGCTCCTGTCTCAGGGAAACAAATCTTGTCTGCATGGAAGCGGTAAGCTCCGACCTTATCTCATCGGACAGCCGGGAATCCTTTTTCGTAAGCTCCTTGACCGTTTCGTCGCTTAAGGTGGAAAGCTTTTTCCACTGCTCCTCGCTGAGGCTGTATGCGGACATAACGTTTTCCTTGGTGTAGCTGATGGCGGCCTTTGCCTCTGCAATATCAAATTCCCTCTCGTCGGGAATATCCACCTTGGGCTGAAGCGCAGCTGTAGCCTTTGCCTCCTCCGTAAGGGAATCTATGTTTTCCTGAGTTCTTACCGTTATTGCATCGGGGTTGCTGATATATTCAAGGTAAACCTTTAAATCGTCCTCGTTGGACAGAAGAGTAAGGGCGTAATCCGCCTGCTTTGCGGTATTTACTATAGTGCTTACCGCATTGCTGTCTCCCCAATTCAAATGCTCCATATGAGTCATAGGCTTGTACACAACGTCAATGACGCCGAAAAGAATAAGGAAGGTGATAAGCATAGTGCCGCAGCCGCCCATGGGGTTGTAGCCCTCTTTTTGGAGATTTGCCATCTCCTCCTGCATTTTTTCCTTATTGTTGCGGTATTTTGTTTGAATTTCCTTTACCTTCGGCATAAAAAGCTGGGATTTTGCCATATTTTTCTGCTGCTTTAAAGATAGGGGGAAGGTTGCCGCCTTAATGATAAGCGTAAATATAATGATCGCCCAGCCGAAATTATTCACCAGAAGATAACACAGCCACATAATGTAGCCCAAGGGCATACCTAAAATTGAGTATAAGAAGTCGATAATAAATCACAACCTTTTCTGCACATTCTTTTCAACCGTTTCTTAGAACCGGTTCTTATTTCCGAAAACCTCAGAAAATCCCCCGGGCAAAAAGGAACACGGCACGCCGCCCGCTTCGTCAGTCCCTCTCGACGGGGAAAGCCCGCCTTCGCCGTTTTTTCCGTTTCTGCGTACTCCGTCCGTTTTTTCTTTTCACGGGATTTTTTGAGATTCCCTTCTGTTTTTCGTTTATTTTCTCTTATTTTTTCCGAATTTTGAAAATATTCCAACAATGCGCCGTTTCAGAGAGCGAAAAAAATAAAATTCCTCCGGCACGGGATCCCACCCGCCGGCAGAATAGGGATTGCATCTGCAGATTCTCCAAAATGCCAAAAAGCCGCCCTTGACCGCACCAAAACGGCTGACAGCAGTAAGCGCATACTGTGAGCAGCTTGGAGTAAAGCGGCAGGAACGCGGCAATCTTTCCGATAATGTTATCCTATAAAGTTTTATAAGCCCGATTAAAATGTATTTCATATTATAAAAGTATAAACATAGGACGGTCCTCATCTGCTGCAATTATTGCCCGCAGCGCAGGCGGGCGGCGGGAAGCCTTCGGAAAAAACGAAACCCCGAGGAGCTTACTCCCTCGGATTTTTCATAAATTAGGGTACTGCCCCTCATTAAATACGAGCAAACTGCCTTTTGTGCCAAATGCAGATCCCGAAGCTTCGGCAAACGGGGACTCACGCAGAATTGCGTTCAATTATCGTTAGCTTTTGTTATTTCTTCCGTTATCTTTTTTTTCATAATTTCGTAAAGCTTATTAGATTTCATGTAGGGCGTTTTCCCTCTTGCAACAAGTATAAAATCATACCGCTTGTCCGCCGCCGCTCTGAGCTGCGGCTCAAGGATCCGAAAGGCTTCTCTTAAAACCCTTCTTGCACGGCTTCTTTTAACGGCGTTGCCGATTTTTTTCGAGGTGACTATTCCTAAGCGGTTGACCCGCCTTTTGTTAGGTCTGAGGTAGCATACAAATGCGCTGTTGACGATACTTTTGCCCTTTTTAAAAAGATAGCGAAATTCCCTGTCCTTTTTTACGCTTACATATTTTTTTGACAGATCCACGGAGCTTAGTGAGAAAGCTTAGCTCTGCCCTTTGCGCGTCTGCGGGCAAGAACCTTTCTGCCGTTAGAGGTGGACATTCTTTTTCTGAAGCCGTGCTCCATCTTTCTCTGACGCTTTTTAGGCTGATATGTTCTTTTCATTTCAATCAATCCTTTCCAATCAGTGTAGTGTGTTTTTGTAATGTGTTTTTGCAGTGTGTATTGCAGTGTTTTTTGCCGCAAAATACCCGATCTCTGCGGATAGCTTTACTATTATATCGCATTTGCGGCGGGGTGTCAAGGGCTTTTTGCAATTTTTTAAAGGGCGAGGGTTAAAAAGAGCTCATGATTTCTTTACAATTTGTATTATTGACTTGGATATATACCTCTCGACGATTTTACCAAGCGGCTTTTTCTCCCGAATTATGCCTTATCCGTTGACAATTTTTACAAATATCATATTTTTCTCTATTCCGCTTGACAAAAATGGGTTATTATAGTATGATAAGTGTATGTATTTATAGGTATTTTTGTATTAAAGCTTGAATGTTCTTATTGTTGAAAAAAATGAACAAATGTTGGCTTGGAGCATTTGAGGCTTGTTGTTCATAATCGGAACTAAATATGAATTTCGATATGCAATCTGCAATTTCTAAATGAAAGGACCGTTTAAAATGGGACTGAAGGAAAACTTTTCACAGGCGGTAAAGGAGCTTACCGGCAGCAGCAGGGACGACGACAGAAAGAGAAACACGCAGTATGCGGGACTGAAAAGGGCAATGGATAACGATCAGCCCTCCCTTTCCGACGATTCCGTTACGGAGGGCGCAGGAAAGCCATATTACCGCAGTCAGGACGGTCAGCCTTCCCGGAATCAGGCAAGGGACGGCGGCAGAGGCTATAACGACGGTTACCGCCCTCAGAATAACGGCGGCTACTATGGCGACAACCCTTCGAGCGACGGCTATAACGGAAGAAACGACCGAGATTATTATAACGGCCGCAGCTACGACGGTCAGCGTGACGGCAGAGACGGCTACGACAATCGGGGCTATAACGGTCAGCGTGACGGCAGAGACGATTACGACAACCGGGGCTATAACAGTCAACGTGACAGCCGGGAGGGTTATGACAACCGGGGCTACGACGGTCAGCGAGACGGCAGGGACAGCTATGATAATCGGAGCTACGACGGTCAGCGAGAGGGCAGAGACGGTTACGACAATCGGGGCTATGACGGTCAGCGAGAGGACAGGGACGGAGGAAGCCGTGACTATAACGCCCGCCGCAGCGACGGCAGAGACGGTTATAACGGTCAGGACTATAATAATGGCGATCAGCGCGGCAATAGGGATCAGAACGGCGAAAGAGACAGCCGCAGCGGCAGAGGCTATAGCGACAGGCAGGGCGGCTTTTCGGCGCAGAATCGGAGAGACGACAGCGGATATAATGCTCCCCGCAGCGACGGAAACGGCTATAACGGACAGCAGCAGGGCAGGGACGGAGGCTACGGCAGAGATTACGGAAGAGGGGGACAGGGCTACGGCGGCAATACATACCCGTTAGGCAGCCAGCCGACCTCCCAGAGCCGCAGAAGCTACAGCGACGCCGCCGATACCGAGATCACCGTTATTTCAAGAAATACCATGATAGACGGAAATATCAGATCCCTTGCGGATATGAGCATTGACGGAGATATAAGAGGCGATGTGGAAACCACTAAGGACGTTGAGCTGAACGGCAGGATTATCGGAAATATGACCTGCAACAATGCGAATATGTTCGCCTCACAGGTTCAGGGCAACGTGGTGCTTAAGGGCAGCGTGGATATAGGACGGGATACTCTGCTTATAGGGGATCTCAATTCGGGCTATGCCTGCATAAACGGCAAGGTTAAGGGAAATGTGGATATATCGGGAAAGGCGGAGTTCAGAGCGGACGCAGTTATATTCGGCGATATAAGCGCATCTACCATAACGGTTGACGACGGCGCAATTATTCAGGGTTACGTCAGCACAACCTTCCTGAACAAGGACGAAAGCGAAAAGATTTTCCCCGAAAGTATTGAGATAGGCGTTGAATAAAACAGCAAAATGAAAACGACAGAAGAAATAAAAGCGGAATTTATAAAAATTTATAGCGAAAATATTCACAGAGAAGGCTCGGACAAGCTTTTGGATTACCTTTTGAGCAAGTCCGACTTTTTCACCGCTCCCGCCAGCACAAGATTTCATAACAGCTTTGAGGGCGGCTTGGCTCTCCATTCTCTTAACGTTTATTATTGCCTTAAGGATTATTTGGCAAGAGAAAGGGTGCAAAACGAATACGGGCTGAAATGCTCCGAGGAAACCGCCGCCATTGCAGCCCTGCTTCATGATATCTGCAAAACAAACGTTTATGTAAGGGATTTCAGAAATGTAAAAAACGAGCAGGGGCAATGGGAAAGAGTGCCTACCTACCGATATGAGGACAAGCTGCCTTATGGTCACGGGGAAAAGTCGGTTTATATGATCAGCGGCTTTATGCGGCTTACCAGAGAGGAGGCCATGGCGATCAGGTGGCATATGGGTTTTTCGGGCACGGAGGAAAAGAGCACGGTAAGCAGCGCAATAGAAAAGTATCCCTTAATTTTGGCGGTATCCGCCGCCGATATGGAGGCTACGGTGTTTATGGAAAAGGGATAAAGGCTTGTATTTCCGAACACGGTTAAAAATATGACGTTCCGCACTTTTTGAGCGAGGAACGTCATTTGTTTTTTAATAAGGGGCAGTGCCCGAATTTATGAAAAATCCGGGGCACTGCCCTTTATTGAATCGAATTACAGATAAGCCTGAACGTAAGGCGGAATTACAGCTCCGTCAATATCAATCATAAAAAGGAAAATCAGCTTACGGCAGGCTCGGCGGCAGTGGTTGAAGATGGCTTTTCGATATTAAGCAGCTCGTAATCAAATGTGTAGGGGTGCTTGTCGGTAAACTCGGCAATGGCTTCATACGCCTTTTGGTCTCTTAAAAATTCATCCGCCTGCTTTTCAAGATCCTTCATTTTTTCATCGTCCATTGCCAAATCATCCTTATAATAAAGGATAAAATAGCCCTTGTCCGTTTCGAAAACCTCGGAGTAGCTGCCCTTCTTCTCTATTCCCATAGCGACGTCGGTTATTTTCTTCAACACGGTGGTGCTTTTGGGATATACGGTAAAGTCCACCTCGTTGGAGGAGCTTTCGTCATTGTATTCCTTTTGAACCTTTGTCCATTCCTCACCCTTTTGCAGCTTCTCGTAAGCCTCGTCAATACGGAATTTTACCTTTGCCAGCTCCTCCTGCAGGATTTTATCCGCCTGTGCGTCGTCGCCGTCCTTGCGGTAAGCGGCTATTTCCGAAGCGGCGGAGCTTTTGATAAGAACTGCAAGCTGCTGAACCTTTCTTGTGCCCTCGGGAACGTAAAAGGCGGTGTATTTCTTTTCAAATTCCGCAAGATCGCTTTCGTATTTTTCCTTTGCGGTATCTATGGTTTCCTGCACGAAATCCTTTATCTGCTGCTCGGTGATGGATTCGGAGGCTTTTTCCACATATTTGTCATGGATAACGTTATTTACCGCCCAATTATAAAATATATCCGGGTCTAAGCCGATTTCGTCCATAAAATCGTTAAAAAGCTCTTCTTCTTTTTTTCTCAGCTGCTCGTCGGTATATCCCGAGCCGAGGGCGTTGATGGCTTTTGCCTCGTAGTTTTTATACCAGCTTTCAATATCCTCGTTTGCAGCTTTTTCCGCCTTTCCGATTTCCTCCTCGGTTAAGGTCTCGGCGGAAATGCCCATTTCCTTTGCCAGATAAAGCACGATCTTTTCCTGGGCAAGGTACTGCACTATCTGTTCTCTGTACTGCTTGGCTATTTCGGCGTCGTTTGCTTCGGTATATCCCCCTGCAGACATACGAAGCATATATTCGCCATGCCACTCTCCGTAGGTAACGGTAAAATAATCCTCATAGCCCTCGGGGGGATTTTCGACGGACGCCACCGCTTTTTTTCTGTTCTTATCGTCCTCACTTTGTGAACAGCCGGCGGCGGATATCAAAAACGCTCCGCTTAAAGCTATGGAAAGAATTTTTTTAAAAGTAATGTTCATTTTAAATATCCTTTATTTCTTAATGGGGTTTACAGCATATAGGATATTGTATCACATAAACGTTTTTTTTGCAAGAATTATCAAAAGAATATCAAAAGATTTTCAGAAGCGCAAATTTTAAGAGGCGATGCCGCCGCTAATTTGCAGTGTTTAACTGTCCCCGGGGATTTATGAAAGGAAAAAACGGAAAAATTAAAAAAAGGTATTGACAAGACGGATATGCTATGATATAATAATTAAGCGTTGAAGCGGCATAGCTTCATGAATAAATGGCGGCATAGCTCAGCTGGCTAGAGCACTTGGTTCATACCCAGGGTGTCGTTGGTTCAAGTCCAATTGCCGCTACCATTTCCGTTTATCGGAAAAACGGCCCGTTGGTCAAGCGGTTAAGACATCGCCCT
>DNUB01000019.1:0-6579 GCA_003508605.1 Oscillospiraceae bacterium
ATTTTTTGCGGTGCTTTGCTTTTTTGAGTCGGTTGGTGCGGTCATTAAATTGTTGTACGGGTGGGGGCGGCTCTTTTTTGGGGCGGCTTTTAGCGATTAGCGTATTATTCTTTTGTACTGCTGTTATTTTTTGGTAGGCTTTTTATTTTATCTTTTTCGATTTCGGAAGCAGAAGCTATAGCCTTGTCTATGGGGAACATATAAAACCCCTTGTAAGCAAAAACGCACTTGGTACGCCGCCTGCTTTGCTGGTCCGTATCGGCGGGCATCTGCCCGGCTTCGCCGGCTTTCCCTGTATTCGGCGCACCCTGTTCGTTTTTGCTTTTCACAGTGGTTTTTGGAGATTTCCTATAGACAAAACCGCACAAAAGCGGTATAATATAGAAAAGTATTTCTATCATAAAAAGAAAGGGAAAAAATATGCAAGTTAAAAAAAGCGAGTATCTGGAAAGCCTCAGACCCACCGCAAAAAAATTGGTGCAGCTTTTGTGTGATAAATACGATTACTGTTCTCTTTTGGGCTCGGACAGCGACAGTCTTTCATACAGGGTTTCTTCTACGGGAGTGGTGATAACTCCCGCCGCTCTGTACAACAAGAGGGGCTTTGTTATACGTGTTTTCGATAAAAGCGGACAGGCCGAATACTCCTTTAACGAGTTAAGGGAGGATCTGATATCGGAGATCGCAGGAAAGGTAGACGAGGCGGTTAAGCTTTACAGCGGCGAAAATATCGGCATTCCCGACGATCTGCCCCTCACCTTTGACAAATCCACGGAATACGAAATTGACCCCAAGGAGGTCGGCGCCGAAAGGATTGTCGAACGTCTTACAAAATTAAGGGAAAGAGCGATTTCAAAGGACGAAAAAATAATCGACTGTATGTGCGCCTTTGACTACCGCAGATTCTCCAACATTTTTATCAGCAGAAACAGAGATCTTACTCAGAATGTTATGTGGTCCACCGCAATGGCAATGCCCATAGGAAAAGAGGGAGAAAATATCCAGCAGGCCTATAAGGGCTTTTCCGTTTCGGGCGGCGCAGAGGTTCTGGATCAGCTTGAGGAGGGTTTGGACGGTGCGCTTAATACCGTTTTGGAGCTGCTTACCGCAGAACCCATTACTCCCGGCGAGTACGAGTGCATCTGCGAGCCGGAGGTTACGGGAATGATCGTTCACGAAGCCTTCGGACACGGCGTTGAGATGGATATGTTCGCAAAGGACAGAGCCTTGGCAAAAAGCTTTATCGGCAAACAGGTGGCTTCTCCCCTTGTAACCATGCACGACAGCCCCTGCGCAGTAAGTCAGACCGCAACCTATTTCTTTGACGACGAAGGCGAGGAGGCTCATGATACCCTTGTAATAGACAAGGGAATTTTAAAGGGCGGCTTCTGCGATGCAAAAAGCGCATTATGGCTCGGCACAAAATCCACAGGCAACGGCAGAAGAGAAAGCTATGAAAGAAAAGCCTACACCAGAATGACCAATACCTATTTCCTCGGCGGCAATGACGAGGTTGAGGATATGATAGCCTCCGTCAAGGACGGCTTCCTTCTTTCAACTCCCAGCAGCGGTATGGAGGATCCCAAAAACTGGGGCATTCAGATGATGGTTAGCATGGCAAAGGAGATAAAGGACGGAAAGCTTACGGGAAAGGTATTTGCGCCCATAGTTATGACAGGCTATGTTCCCGATTTGCTTAAATCCATCACCATGATGAGCAGAACCTCCGAGCTGTGCGGTACGGGTATGTGCGGCAAGGGATATAAGGAATGGGTAAAGGTATCCGACGGCGGTCCTTACATTAAGGCAAAAATTTCTTTGGGTTAATGGGGGTAATATTATGATAAATAAAATAATTGATATATTGGACAGTGAAGGAATTGAAAAATTTCTTATCACCAAAAAGGAAAAAAGCAGCAGCGAGCTGTTTTTTATCGGGAAAAAGCTTGACGTTCGCCGCAGCAAAAGCATTATCGATTACAATGTAACGGTATACCGCGATATTGAAAAAGACAATACAAAGCTCAGAGGCAGTGCGGGAGTGGGGATTTTCCCGTCCATGACCGACGGTGAAATAAGGGAAAAGCTTAAGGAAGCCTACTTTGCCGCTCAGTTTGCCGCAAACCCCTTTTATGAATTGGTAAGCGGCAGCGGCCTGGAGATTATAGACAATTCCGTTGAACGCCGTTCCGCCGAGGAGGCGGTTCGGACTATGGCAAAGGCGTTATACTCCGTCGATAACGATAAAGAGGCCTTTATAAATTCCGCCGAGATTTTTGCGGAAAACGAAGCCACACGCATAGTAAACTCGGACGGCGTGGACGTTTCCTTTAACAAGTTCAGCCTTAACGGCGAATTTGTCACCCAGTGCAAAACGGAGGAGGATGTGGAGCTGCACTACAGCTTTGAATACGACCATGTAAACGAAAAGGCGTTGGCGGAAAAGGCGGCGGAGGGAATCAGGGCGGCAAAGGACAGATCCGTTGCAAAACGCTGCCTTGAAAGCGGAAGCTACGACATAATCCTAAGCGGCAGCGAGCTTGCCACGATTTTAAGCTACTACACCGACAAATCCAATTCGGCCTATATTTACGCACATTATTCCGATTACGAAGTGGGAACAAAAACCCAGGGGGACGATGTTAAGGGCGAAAAGCTCAATATTACCTGCCTTGCCACACAGCCCTACAGTGACGAGGGTATAAAAATGGAGGACTTAAGGCTGGTGGAGGACGGCGTTTTAAAGACAATCCACGGTGGAAACCGCTTTGCGCAGTATTTGGGAATAAAGCCCACCGGATCATATGAAAAAATAAGGCTTGAAGCCGGCAGCGAAAGTCTTGAGGATATGAAGAAAAAGCCCTGCTTACAGGCGGTAAAGTTTTCCGATTTCCAAATGGACGCTTTTACGGGGCATTTCGGAGGAGAAATCCGTTTGGCTTACCTCTTTGACGGCGAAAAGACCCTCAAGGTAACCGGCGGCTCCATCAACGGAATCATCACCAAGGCGCACACAAATTTTGTGTTCTCAAAGGAGCGGTACGAGGACAGCAAATATGAAGGTCCTTTGGCGGTGAGAATTGAAAACGTTGCCGTTGCGGGAAGCGTTTGATACCGTTCCTTAAGCTGCGGATATTAAGGGATTGGCGTAAAAAAGCCTTAAGGGACTTATGCCCCGATTTTTTCGTGACGTCGGGGACCGACTTTTAACGATATCCTTCGGAGCTTCGGCGGCGGACTGGGTCCCCGCTGAGGCCCTTAAAGGTTTACGGCATAAACGGGGGAATTTTACAAGCTGTTTTTTACGAAATCAACCCCTTGAATTTTTCATAGAAATGTGCTATATTGAAAAAAACTAAAATCGGAAAGGAAACAAAAATGGACGCAGACGGGCGAAAACAAAAACCTGCTTATTACCTGCTTTACCCTCTTGTGCTTATGGAAAGAGGACTTAACGCACTGTTGAAAAAAGCCTTGGGCGACGGCTACAAAACCGCTACCGAGGACGAGATTATGTCCTTAGTGGACGCAGGGGCGGAAAGCGGAGAAATCGAAACCTCCTCGGTTGAGATGATCAACAATATTTTTGAGTTCGGCGATTTGAAAATATCCGATGTAATGACTCACCGTGTTAACATTGCGGCGGTGGAGGAGGACGTTAAAACAGACGATATTGTGTATCTTGCTTTGGAGGAGGGCTTTTCAAGAATACCCGTTTACCGTGAAAGCATAGATAACATTATCGGAATCATTCTCGTTAAGGATTTGCTGTGCCTGATCGGAAAGGAAAATCCCGAAAAGTATACGGCAAAGGATTTTGTAAGGGAAACCTCGTTTATTCCCGAAAGCTGTCCCTGCGACGACGCATTTAAGCGGCTTACCGAAAACAAGTCGGGTATGGCGGTGGCTATTGACGAATACGGCGGCACGGCGGGGATCGTTACCGTTGAGGATCTGATCGAGTCCGTAATGGGCAATATTCAGGACGAATACGACGACGAGGAAGTGAGCATAAAGAAAATCGGAAAGGAAAAATACCGTATAGAGGGCGACTGCGATCCCGACGATGTTCTGGAGCTTTTCGGCTACGAGCTGCCCGAGGATCACGATTACGATACCATTGCGGGATTTGTCACCGATTTGCTGGGCTATATTCCCGAGGATACCGAAAAAACGCCCCACACCGATTACGAGGATATCCGGTTTGTTGTGACGGAGGTCAACGATAACTGCATAAGCAGGCTTATTGTATTCAGGATCGATTCCGAGGATAAAGGCAAGGAAAAATAAATTTATACTCTGTTTTGTTGCAAACAGCACCAAGTATGTATACCGATTAAAATTTAAGGCAGCACCGCACAATAACATTCCCATGTCCTTGTGTGCGGCGCTGCCTTTAAAAATGCCGGTTTTTATGCAGATGCGCCGAGGTTTTTTACAATCCCTAAATCGTGTTCACATAAAATCGGTATTGAGTTTTTCGCACATAATTTTGCAGTCTGCAAGTCAAAATTTTGCAGGAATATCGTCATCTTTCAAATAATTTTAACACAGCAGGCGGCAGAATTTGCCGAAAAGATTTGTGCCAATTCCTTTTGTCAAGAATTAATATTATTTTCCGCCTTTCTGTATTCGCCGGGGGTGCAGCCGAAAAGCTTCTTAAATTTACGACAAAAGTACCCTGCGTTTTCAAAGCCCACGGCTTCGGCAATATAATAAATGCTGCTGTTTGTAGAGGAAAGAAGCTTTGCCGCCCGCTTCAGCCTGTAGCTTACCAGGTAGCTTACGGGAGAAATATGAATATATTCCCTGAATATATTCAGTGCGCTGCTTTTGCTGACGGATACGGTTTCGGCAATGTCCGCAAGAGTGATATGCTCCGAGTAATGCTTATGTATGTACTGCATCATTATCTGCAGATGAGCCTGTGTGCGTGCAGTTGCTTTTGCTGCGTGAACGCTTTCCGATATATTTACGTTTTCAAATATGGTACGCCATATTTTCAAAAGCAGCTCCGCTGTTTTTATTTCGCATATATCTTCGTTTTCCTGAATGTCAAATAAAGTCAGCAGGCTGTCCAGCACGTCTTTTTGCCACGGAATTTCCGGGGAAAATATCAGGCACTCGGCGGACGAATCCATCAGCGGTCTGATATACTTGCGGTATATCAGGCTGTTTTCTGCGGAAAGCATAGACGGAGAAAATACGATATTCGGTATAATGACGCTTTCCGACGCCTCAAAACGGTGAATTACCTGCGAATTTATAAATATGCCCATACCCTCGGTCAGAATATGGCTGTCGCTTCCCACAAGAAATTCAGCCGTGCCCTTTTCGACAAATACAAATTCAACTTCGGAATGCCAGTGCCAGTCGATACAGTGAAAATCGAACAGCCATATGTCCTCCCTGTAGTATTTGAAGGGATATTCCTCACTGCCGTGACAAACCGTTTCCCTAAGAGTTTCATCGGTTTTTATCCTGTCGTAGCTGCTTTCGGGTTTCATACCTTACCTCAATTTTTGTGATATTGTGCAATAAATCTGCGAAATAGTGCCTTGATATACATATATGTCTGTGATATGATCCAATTATAGCAATAAATCGGAGGTAAGTCAATATGGCAAAAAAATATAAAAGAACCTTGGCGGCCTGCTATTTGGGCTTTATCACACAAGCAATTGCGGCAAATTTCGCTCCCCTGCTGTTTCTTACATTTCACAGCGATTACGGTATACCGTTGGGGAAGATTGCGCTTATATCCTCGGTGTTTTTCATAACACAGCTTATCACAGATGTTTTGTGCGCTAAGTTTGCAGACGGGATTGGCTACCGTCAATGCGCCGTAGCGGCCGAAATATGCTCCGCTGCGGGACTTTTGGGTCTTGCATTTCTCCCCGAGCTTTTGCCCGACCCCTTTGTCGGAATAATGGCAAGCGTGGTGGTTTATGCGGTGGGCAGCGGACTTATAGAGGTGCTTGGCAGTCCTATCGTCGAAGCGTGTCCCTTTGAAAACAAGGACGCAGTTATGAGCCTGCTCCACTCCTTCTACTGCTGGGGCTCGGTAGGCGTTATACTTATTTCCACGGTTTTTTTCGCAGTATTCGGTATAGACAGCTGGAGATGGCTTGCCTGCATATGGGCGCTGATACCTCTTTGCAACGTTTTTAATTTTGCGGTCTGCCCCATTGAAAGACTTACGGACGAGGGAAAGGGAATGAAAATAAGCGGTTTGCTGCGTACACCGCTGTTTTGGCTGGCGATTATCCTTATGATCTGCGCAGGGGCTTCCGAGCTGTCAATGGCGCAGTGGGCTTCCGCTTATTCCGAATCGGCTCTCGGCTTGTCAAAGGCGGCGGGCGACCTGGCGGGACCCTGTATGTTTGCGGTGACGATGGGCATAAGCAGAGCCGTTTACGGAAAGTACGGCGGCAGGCTGAATCTGATGAAATTTATGCTTGGCTCAGGCTGCCTTTGTCTGCTGTGCTATATAGCCGCTTCACTGTCGAGCTCCCCCGTAATAGGCTTGGCAGGCTGCATCGTATGCGGCTTTTCGGTGGGGATTATGTGGCCGGGAAC
>DNUB01000019.1:6862-7144 GCA_003508605.1 Oscillospiraceae bacterium
GGTGGGGATTATGTGGCCGGGAACGATAAGCATATGCTCGGGACGCCTTCCCGAGGGCGGCACGGCAATGTTTGCTTTGCTGGCTATGGCAGGAGACTTGGGCGGTTCTTTGGGACCGGGCTTGGTAGGCGGAGCGGCACAGAGTGCAAACGACAATTTGCAGAGTGGAATGACGTTGGGCTGCATATTTCCGCTGGTGCTGATAATATCTCTTTTACTGCTGAAGGGCATGGGGAAAGGTAAAAAAGCATAGCTGTAAAAATATTCAATGAGGGGCAACGC
>DNUB01000020.1 GCA_003508605.1 Oscillospiraceae bacterium
ATTATGGGACAGAATATCGGCACCTGCATAACCGCCCTTATTTCCTCGGCAGGCACTAACAAAAACGCCAAAAGAGCCGCCGCCGTACATCTGCTGTTTAATATAATAGGAACCGCTTTTTGTCTTTCATTATATATGATACTCTCCTCACTTTTCCCGCTGTCGATTTTAAACAGCCCTGCCTCCCTTTTCGGAATAGCCCTGTGCCACTCTGTTTTTAACGTTTTATGTACCGTTATTATGCTTCCGCTGTCAAATCTTCTGGAAAAGCTTGTAACAAAGCTGGTTCCCGATTCCCGTCGTTTCGACAAAGACCGATCCTGCACAAAGCTGGACGAACGCTTATTGGCTGCTCCTCCCGTGGCTTTGGAGCAGTGCAGCGCCGTGGCCTGTGAAATGGCGGAAATATCCGTTGAGGCGATAAGGGAGGCGGTTAAGGCATTTGGCGGCTTCTCTCCCGAGCTTGCCCGATCGGTCCGCACAAAGGAAGAAAAAACGGACCGCTTCGAGGATATTTTAGGCACATATCTTGTAAAGCTCAGCGCAATGCGCATAAGCGCAGAGGGAAACAAGGAGGCGGCTAAGCTGTTAAAAATAATAGGGGATTTTGAAAGAATAGCCGACCATGCGGTCAATTTGCTGGAGGCGGCGGAGGAAACCGAAAACAAGAAGCTGCAATTCACTCCTGCCGCACTGGCGGAATTAAAGGTGCTTTCCTCGGCTGTCGAAAAAATCTCCGAGCTTGCGCTAAAGTCGTTTGTAACCAACGACATTGAAGCCGCTCTGTCCGTAGAGCCCTTGGAGGAGGTTATCGACGGGCTGAAGGAGGAAATACGCTCCCGCCATATAAACAGGCTTCAGCAGGGGGAATGCTCCATTGCCGCAGGGTTTGTGCTTTCGGATATGCTTACCGACCTTGAAAGGGTTTCCGATCATTGCTCAAATATTGCCCTGTGTATAATAGATATTGCGCATAACAATATGAATATGCACCGCTCGGAGCGTGAAATGCACCGAAACAGCAGGGAGTTTGACAGAAGATTTGAGGAGTATTCCCGTATTTACAGTTTATAGATTAAAAGCAGCTTTTATAAGCAGAGGATATTACATTTTTGATTTAATGAGGGGCGTAAGCCCCTCAGGGCTTCAGCGGGGGATTGGATCCCCACAGAAATGCCGAATAATACCCGCCGCTTAACGGAGTCTTTGCCTTTTGCCATATGCAAAAGGCGGGGGATGTATGATTTTGATAATATTAACAAAAAATTCCCCTGCATAAGCAGGGGAACGGTTATTTAAAAAATCACTCTTCTCCGTCTTCCTCTTCAAGTCCGCTAAGATCGAACTCCAATGGCTCGCCGCAGTTGGGACAAAGAATACCGCCTGCCGCAATAACGTCAAAGTCAACCACCACGGTGTTGTTGCACTTGGGGCAGGTTATCTCGTAAACATCCTCGTCATCGTCGCCGCAGCAGTCGCACTCGTCATGGTCATGACCGCATTCGCATTCGCCGTAAACCTCTTCCTCAAGCTCAAGAACGGCGTCGTCCAGATCGCCCACAACATCTGCCATATCATTAAGGTCGTTGTCCATATCCTCAACCTGATATGCGATATCGTTAAGCACGTCAAGCATGGCAAGAAGAACCTTGCCCTCCTTGGTAGCCTCATCAAGCTTTAAACCCTCTGCAAGTCCCTTGATGTATGAAACCTTTTCTGTAATGTTCATAATTTACCTTCTTTCTGTTAAGCGGATTGCCTCCGCATATGCCAAAGGAGCATGAGAACCGTTTTTCCGTATTTCCGGCAAATGCCGAAAAGACAAATTATTACT
Source organism: Oscillospiraceae bacterium (assembly GCA_003508605.1). Taxonomy (GTDB): domain Bacteria; phylum Bacillota; class Clostridia; order Oscillospirales; family Ruminococcaceae; genus Ruminiclostridium_E. Next base: position 1,835 of record DNUB01000020.1, read on the forward strand.
TGCTTGCACGCTCCATGTATTCGCCTGTTCTCGTATCGATGCGGACAATCTCGCCCTCGTCGATAAAGAGAGGTACTCTTACCTCTGCGCCCGTTTCAAGGGTAGCGGGCTTGGTAGCGTTGGTGGCGGTGTCGCCCTTAAAGCCGGGTTCGGTGTGGGTTATCTCAAGCTCTACAAAGTTGGGAGGCTCAACGCCGAACACATTGCCCTTGTAGCTGAGAATTTTGCAAACCATATTTTCCTTTACAAAACGGAAGTTGTCGCTTAAATCCTTTTTGTTGATGGGAACCTGCTCGTAGGTCTCACTATCCATAAAATAGTATAAATCTCCGTCGCTGTAAGTAAACTCCATATCCTTTCTTTCAATGAAAGCGGTGGGGAACTTTGCCGTAGGGTTGTATGTCTTTTCGACCACAGCTCCCGTAATAACGTTCTTGGTCTTTGTGCGGACAAAGGCGGAGCCCTTGCCGGGCTTTACGTGCTGGAACTCCACTACCTGCAATACGTTTCCGTCCTCCTCAAAGGTAACGCCGTTTCTGAAATCGCCTGCTGAAATCATAAATTAACCTCCGATACTTTATCAAAACAATTATGTTTTATTGTCTCTATTATTGTAGCCTATTTTATGCCTTTTTTCAAGTAGTTTTTCGAAAAAAGTATGTTTTGCTGAAAATTTTTTCGGGAAACTCGTTTTTATGCTAATCATAAATCATATCGTTGACAGTTTTTCTGAGAGGATTGCGTTTTGTGCAGTGAAAACCGCCGTATGCCTTACGGCAGGTCAAACTGACCTTACGGTAAAAGCGGGTTTTGCAAAGCTGTCCGCAGTATGATTTACATTCGGCAGAAGGAACGACCCCTTACCGATCTCCCACCTTGCTGTACAGATTTTTATCGTCGCCGCTTATGGCAACGCCCTTTGCTTCAAACAGCTCCGAAACCGTCGCAAACTGATAACCCTCCTCCAAAAGCTGCGGAATAAGAGTATCAAGCATTTCAACGGTCTTGTCGTTGCCCCGGGCGTCATGGAGCAAAATAATCGCCCCGTCTCCTACCGAACGGTCCAAACGCTTTAGTCTTGTTTCAACGGAAACGCTGTCGTCCCAATCGTCGCAGCCAACGCCGCAGATAAAGGGCATATCGATATTATCATACATTGTATCGTTTACGGCAATATAGGGGGGTCTGAAAAACCTCGTGGTTTCCCCTGTGATTTCCTTCACCTTGTCGGCTACAAAAGCCACCTCTTCCCTGATTGCTTCTTCTGTCAGCTTATTCATATAGGAATGGGTCTTTGAATGGTTGTTTATCTCGCAGCCCAAATCATAAGCTCTTTTTACGGATTTTGCGCTTTCGTCGTTAATATTGTCTCCGATAAGGAAAAAGGAGGCCTTTACCTGATATTTTTCCAGAAGGTCAAGCACCTGAACGGTGGTAGTGGTGTTGGGTCCGTCGTCAAAGGTAAGGGCGATAACGGGCTTTGTCGGATCTATTTTGTATTCTATTGGCTTCACTTCCTTTTCCCCTTCCTCTGTTTTTTCTCCTTGGGTTACACTTTCGGAAACCGCCGCCTTCGTCGCCGTGTCATCGGTGCCCGTCGGCAGCCGCTCCGCCGTGCCGCAGGCGGTAAAAAGTGCCGCTGCCGCAAATAATCCGAGAGCCTTTATTGTTTTCATATTATTTTTTCCTTCAAATTTATTCAAGATTGTAGTCCACCGTTTGAAAATCCGTTATAAGGCAGCAGACATTATCCTCGTCGTCAAGTCCCCAATAGGTAGGGTATGCCCCGTCGCCGAAGCCGCTGGAAAAAGCCGCAAGATTAAGCTCGGTTCCGGGCAGGGTATAATTTGCGGTGCTGTATGTGTAAACATAGCTGTCCTCCAGCATTTCGTCAAGCCCCGGAACACAGTAATCCTCGGATCTGTCCATCAGCTCGGCAAGACTCGCAGCTGTTTTTTCGTCCATAAAACCGCCCGTTCCGCTGTCCACTCCGTAGCCGTAAAACTCTCCCTTATCAAGCTCCTCTAAATTTTGCCCCTCGCTTACCGCAAGCTCAAAGCGGCTTGGGAGCTTCTCCGTAAAGCTCAGCTTGGCAAATCCCACTCTCTTGTCATCGTCTATACAGTGAATATACAAGGCTACGGGATATTTTCCTCCCTTTACCTGCCCGGAAAACGGCGGTGTTTCGGGAGCAACCAAAGGATCGCAGGCAACAATTTTTCCTGTGGGAAGATTAAGCTCCCCCAATTCCTGAATAACTATATGCTCATCAAATATACTGTCGACAAAAAACCTCTCGGTGTCGTTTTTCAGCAGCATAAGCAGTCTTTCCGAAATTTTATCCATAGCGTTCTCCTTTGTCAAATTATCCTAATCGCTCTCTTTTATCAAATATAGATCAGCGTCTTGGGCGTTTCGGTAATGATTTTGCAGCCGTCCTTTGTAACAACGCACATATCCTCTATCCTTACGCCGTATTTTTCGGGAATGTATACGCCCGGTTCAATGGTGATAATCATACCCTCCTTTAAGGTAGTGCCGCTGCGATAGCTTACGTTGGGAGCTTCATGAATCTCCAGCCCCACGCCGTGACCCAGTCCGTGAGTGAAATACTGCTCATAGCCCCATGCGTCAAGGGTGCTTCGTGCCACATTGTCCACCAGCTTACAGGAAATATCCGCCCTCACCGCCTTAATAGCGTCGGTATTGGCTCCCCACACCGCATTGTAAATATTCTTCATTTCATCGGTGGGTTTGCCGAAAACAACGGTTCTGGTCATATCCGAGTGATAGCCCTTGTAAGTCGCTCCGAAGTCAAGGGTGAGAAAATCGCCGTCCTGAACCGGCTTGTCGGTAGGAACCGCATGAGGGCAGGCGGAATTTACTCCCGACGCCGCAATTGTGGAGAAGGAAACTCCGTCGCTGCCCAAATCTATCATAACATATTCAAGAAGTGCGGCAATCTGCTTTTCGGTCATTCCCACGCGCATATTTGAAAGCAGCTTGGTAAATGCCGCCTCTGCGATTCTCTGAGCCTTGACGATATATCCTATCTCCTCATCGGTTTTTACAATGCGCATATTTCTCATAAAATCGGAAAGCCGATCCGAGGTTTCAAAGGCTATATCGGAAAATTTCCTTTTATATTCCGACAGCTGAGCCACCGTCATAAATTCGTCCTCAACATAAACCTGCTTTACGCCGTCGTTTACGAATATTTCACCGATCTGGCCGTACAGCTCCTTCTGCAGAATAACCCTGCACAAAGGGTCCTTTACCTGCTGCTCGGTATGCTCAAAATAACGGGAGTCGATTATAAAGTACGCTCCCTTTTTGGTGACGATCAATGTGCCGTCCTCCGAGCCGAAATCGGTGAGATAACGCTTTGATACCTCGGAGGTAAAAAGCGCAGCCTCGCCGTCGCTGCCAAGCCATGAAATTACCCTGTCTAAATTCATAACATTATTCCCTCTTTTTCTATAAATTTATATTTTTATTTTTGTTTTTTCGATATAATATCAACTGCCGCAATAAGACCTAAGATGTAGCTGTTTTTTCCGAAGCCCGCAATCGTTCCCGCACATACGGGGGCAATAACCGAGGTGTGTCTGAACTCGTCTCTTGCGCTGACATTGCTCATATGAACCTCCACCACGGGAATCTTAACGGCGGCTATTGCGTCCCGAATAGCGTAGCTGTAATGAGTGTATGCCCCCGCATTCATAACGACCCCGTCATAGGCGTCCATGGCCTCGTGTAGTGCGTCTATAATTGCGCCCTCGTGGTTGCTCTGAAAAAAGTCCACCTCTGTTCCTATCTCCTTAGCTTTTTCCAGAATCTCCCTTTGAATTTCTTCAAGGCTGTTGTCGCCGTACACTCCCGGTTCTCTTTTACCCAAAAGATTTAAATTCGGTCCGTTGATTATCAGTATATTCATTATTTTATACACTTCCTTTTTATAGCTGTAAGTGCTTGTATTCACAGGATTTATACGCAGATCTCAGGGAGCGGTTTTTCGAAAGCAAGAAAAAATCCACAGTCAAAATATTGCCCTTCGGAAGCTTTTGACGCCGCCGGAAAACTGCCAAAAGGGTCAGGAAATCCTATGAGCACAAGCTCTTATAATATTTGCACATTTCCGCTGCGTCCTCCGCCTGAGTTCCTGCGCTTTCGCAGATTACAGACGGCTCTAAGCCCCTTTTTGCAAAAAGCTCCATCAAGGGCTCATACTGCGGACCATACTGTTTATCCTCAAAGGTAAGGTGCTCCTTCTCGCCGCCTGCGGTGTACATTATTTTGCTGAAATGAACGTGGAAGTTCTTTAAACGCTCATGTCCCAGCTTATTTTCTATTTCGTCAAGAAGCCTTGCGTAGTCTTCCTTAGTCTTGATGCCCCCCAAGGTTCTTGCGTTCAGATGACCGAAGTCGACGCAGGGCAAAAATCTTTCATCTACCCCGCAAAGCTCCATAACCTCGGAAAGCGTGCCTAACTGATTGATTTTTCCCATTGTTTCGGGGCATAAGATTATGTCGGACAAGCCCTCGGCGTCCAGCATTTTCTGCGCCCTTAAAAGGGTGTCCTTTGCCAGCTCCAACGCCTGCTCCCTTGTAATTTTTGCGCATGAGCCGCTGTGGATTACTATTTTTTTGGCCCCCAGCTTATGTGCGGCAAGAGCCGAGTCCTTTATATAAGTAAGGCTGTTAAGCCTTGTTTCCTCTTTTTCACTTGAAAGGGAAATAAAATACGGAGTGTGCAGGGAAAGGCGGATATTGTTTTTCTTTATTATATCGGGTAAAAGGCGATAGGTTTTTTCCGCTATCCTCACCCCTCTGCCGCACTCGATTTCATATCCGTTCAAGCCTAATTTCTTTAAGTATTCGGGAAGATCCTCCGGGAATTTCATTTTCCCGAAGCTTGCCGAGTTTCCTCCCGGTCCGAATGATATTGACATATATTATCCTCTGAAACGTTTTTAATTTACAGTACTAAGCCGTAATGACTTAACGGTATCTTTTTCAAGACGGTCACTGCGGCTTGTCTCTTTTAAAAAATATGCTTTCAAGCTTCCTTTTCAGCTTAAATGTCGCCTTATCCTCCATATGAAAAGGCTCTACTAAAATTGTCGGCACCCTGCTTAAATTTCCGCCGAGAATATCGGTAAAAATCTGATCTCCCACCAAAGCGACGGAATTTTTAGGCAGCCGCATTTTTTTTAATGCCCTGCCGACTCCCACGGTAAGCGGCTTACAGCCGAAGGAGATAAAATCAATTCCCAAATCCTTTGCCAAAGGCTCTACCCTTTTTTTCGTGTTGTTGGAAAGCACCATAAGCTTCATACCCAGCTTTTTCATTTTCGCCAGCCATTCGGTAACACCCTGTTCGGGAACGGGACTTCCGTGCATGGAAAGAGTATTGTCTAAATCGAGTATAAACCCTCTCAGATGATTGCTTTTAATAAAGTCCTCATCTATTTCGAAAACGTTTTTCAGCCACCATTTCGGTTTAAACATTAAAAAACCACCTCCTGCCTGTATATTACAATATGCAAGCATAAAAAAATAAAACCGGTCAAAAAAACCGGTTTACTTTTTCTAAGTAAAATTGCCGCATCCGGCATTTTATATTTACTTAAACTTGCGCTTGCGGGCAGCTTCGGATTTCTTTTTACGCTTTACCGAAGGCTTTTCGTAATGCTCTCTCTTGCGAACCTCAGCCAAAACGCCGTCACGAGCGCAGGAACGCTTGAAACGCTTTAATGCGGTTTCCAAAGATTCGTTTTTTCCAAGACGAACTTCTGCCAATCTATATCCCTCCTTTTGCCCTTGGGCTATGTCCGAAAACTGCGTAGATTATCGGACACAAGGTAATTATCAAATCAAGCACCGTTAAGTCTGCCAAAGGACAAGCTTAACCTAAAGAGTAATGCTCAATATACATTATACACATATCGGACGATTATGTCAAGTAAAAATTTGAAATTTTTGCCGCTTCTGTGAAAAAGTGCCGCCGCTGCCGAAGGGGGAAAAAATTTCTCCGCAATCGACAGCCGATTCCTTTGCTGTCAAATTGCGTAAATTTTACACAGACGGACGGCAATCTGCGAGAAAAATATGAGTAAAGACTAATACTAATACTTGACTGAAAGTAGACAATCTTTGCGGTCTGATTTTCGCAATACTGCGTTATCGTCCTTGCAAGGCGTCAACAGGACGTTGA
>DNUB01000119.1 GCA_003508605.1 Oscillospiraceae bacterium
GGGGCGTTGCCCCTCATTGAAAGTGCGCCTTAGATTTAAGAAGCCCGTTCCCGCAAAAAGGGAGCGTCAACGCCGTGAAAACAGGTCTTGCCTTTAGCCTTACGCCGCTTCGGTAACCTCCGGCGCTGCGCCGGCGTCGGTGGAGACTTCCGCCTGCAGAGGCTTTACGCAGTAATAAACTATTGTAATGCCCGTGGAGATTTTCGTATCGTCGTTTACGGCAGTCTGCACATTTGCGGCAGGCTGAACGGGCGGCTGCTCTTCCTCGCCGCCGTTGCCCTGATCCTCGCCGGGCGTTTCGGGCTGCTGTCCTGCGCCGAGATCGGTATAGTTAATCTCTACGCCGGGAATGTAGGTGGCTTTTTCAAGTCCTGCGATATAATCCAAGAACTTTAATAGATCTCCTTTTGTTCCTTCAATGTTGAGCGATACGGAAATCGAGCCTATGGTCTGGCTCTGGGTGGTCAGCATGGTGTTAAGGAAGTCCTTCATAGCCGTTTTAAGCTCCTCGGGAACTACTATGTTTCCTTCCTCGTCATAGGTGATCTGATAATTGCTGAAATCTATTCCCGTGTCGGGAACATAGCCCGAATATTCCTTAAGAGGATATGTAATTACGGTTTCGATATAGTCGCTTACGGTAAGAGTCGAGGTGGTAAAGTCGCCGATGGACAAGCCCTTGGTTGACATACCCGTTTCCCGGAGTATCTTTCTGGTAAGCTCGTCTGCGTCAAGGACGGTGAGATCGTCATAGAAATAGGGGGAAAATTTGTTCGCCTTGTCAAAGGCTGTCTGTATTTCCTGATCTATGGTGCTTTCTCTTGCGAGAACCGCCAACAGCGCCTCCTTACGGCTTTTTGCGTCCTGAAGGGTGCTTTTGTTGGTGCTTATTTTGTCGTATTCGGGTTTTATAAGCAGGAAAAATCCCGCAAAAAGAATTACTATCGCAAGAAAAACGGCAAGAATAATTTTTTCCTTATTGCTCAGCTTCATATGTGTTGCCCCCCTTTATCAGCATGGACAGGCTGAAGTTGTATTTCATATTGTCGCCTGTTCCCTGTCCCGTATATCCGTGGTAGGATATGTTTTCAAAATAGCCCTGCTCCTTTAAGGCTCTTACATATTCGACGGGCTGGCTGTCGCTTTTGCACTCGTAGTTTACGGTTACGTTATAGCCGCTTATGGAAACAGTGCCCACTATTCCCATTCCGTCGGTCAGCGGCTCCTCAAGCTTTTTGAGTATATCGGTGACGATGGTGGGCTGGAAGTCAAACAGGTATTTTGCCATCTGAACATTGTTGCTGTACATATTTATCGAATCCAAACGGGCTATTTTTCCGTTAAGAACCTCTTCTCTTGCCTTATACTGAGTTATTTCGTTTTCCTCGGAGGCAATCTGAGCCTTTAATCTGTTGTTGGTGGAATTAAAGACGAAGAATACGCCCGCAACGACGGCGCAGGAGGCCAAAATGCTTCCCGCAAGTATAAGTCCGTAGTAGCTGGCGGGCTTTTTCTCCTTGGCTGCGCTGGATTTCAGCAGGTCTATGCGGTCAAAATCGCTCTTTGCCTTAAAGAATGCGGAAATGGCGTTTGCATATTCCGCAAAGTCAAATTCACAGAACGCCACAACGTTTCCGGGAGAGCTTAAAACGTGAGTGGAGGTGTTAAAGGAGGCCATGGAGTTTGACAGCATAACGAAATCGGGAATCTTTCCGTAGAAGGTGATCTCCTTCAAGGGCTTGGAATCGGGTCTGCTGTTCATAAACTGTATCATTCTGAATACGTTGTCGTAAACCGCCTGAACAAGAGCGTCGGAATCGCCGCCGATCTCCTCTGCGTCGATTGCGACACGTCTCGAAAGCACCAGCCGTCCGTCGCTGTACAGGTTGGTGGCTATAAAGTCATACTCTACCTGAACCATCATCAGGGGCGACAGGGCAAGCAGCTTCTGACTGTTCTCAACCAATCTCGAAATACAGCCGGAGCTGACAAACAGCGATTTGAGGGAAAGCCCCAAATGGGAGAAAAGCCTTGTGTAGCCGTCTACCAGCCTTTGAGGCACCGCAGTGGCAAGAACCCTTACCATGGGATTTTTGTTTTCGTCCTCCGCTTCGCCTACTATATTATAGGAAATGTTGTAATCGTTGCTGATGTTCATATTGCTTTTGATCATCGTTTCGATTACATTGGAGTTTTTAAGGCTTTTGGGCTTGGGAAGAATAAGCTCCTTGTGAAGGATAAGTCCCGAACCGATCTCGGCGATTATGTCCTTCTCCTTGATGTCCTTTGTCTGCAAAAATTCCAGAAGCTCGCCTGCAAGCATGGGAACGTCTGCCACAAATCCGTTTTCGATAAGTCCAAGAGGAAGATTCAGCGTTTCAACCTGTATAATGCGGATCTTGCTGCCCATAAGCGAACCGCGGACTATCTTGACCTGACGGTCGGTGAAATCCAATGAAAGCATTTTATTTTATTCCTTTAGGTTTTTTTGAATGGCTCTGTATTGAAGCACATTAGCTGATATTGCCCATAGCCTGATACATTGCGGGATAAATGGCAAGCAGGATAGCGCATACCAAAACGCCCATAACAAGTATCATTAAAGGCTGGAGCATAGACGTAAGCTTGTTTATGGCAGTATCCGACTCGTCGTCGTAATAGTCGGCGGTTTTTTCCAGAATCTCGTCAAGAGTACCCGACTCCTCGCCTACAAGTATAACCGAGGTAAACACGCCGTCGAATATGCCCGTGCGGGCAATGGCGGTGGACAGAGCCTCGCCCTGCTTTACGTTTTCCACAACCGTTTCAAATTCCTTGCTTATATAAGCGTTGCTGAGGGTCTGCTCGGATTTCTGAATACATTCCACCATGCCCATGCCCGAGGAGAAAAGGTTGCTCATGGTATGAGCGAAACGGGAAGTGTAAATGGTGCAGATAAGCTTTCCCGCCTTGGGAATGCGGCATTTGGTCTTATCCCACCAGAACCTTACGGCGGGAATCTTCTTGATCGTCTTTATCGCAATAACGATGCCGATAACGGCTATCAGGTATATGTACCAGTATGTGACCATAGATGCGCTTATATCCAGCAGCAGCTTTGTAAATCCGGGGATTTCGTCCGGGTCTGCGAACATATCCGCAAATCTCGGCATAACGAAAACGAACAGTGCGATAACTATTACCACCATAATGATACCCAATATGATAGGATAGCTCATTGCGCTTTTTATCTTGTTGTTGGTCTTGTTTTCCTTGTCGTAATGGCTGGACAGGCGGTTCATGATAAGGTCTAAGTTACCCGAGCTTTCACCTGCCGCAACCATGCTTATAAACAGGTTGGGGAAGGCGTTGCCCTGAGCCTGAAGAGCCTCGGAAAAGGATCTGCCTCTTTGAACATCGTCGTAGATCTCGGACAGGAGAGCCTTTTTCTTCTTGTCCTCCTGTTGGCTTAACAAAATCGACAGTGCCTTTACCAGGCTGATGCCCGAAGTAAGCATGGTGCTTATCTGTCGGGAGAAAAACGCCAGGTCCTTGGTTTTGAACTTAACCTTTGCGTCTCTCTGTTTTTCCTGCTCCTCCGTATAGGAGGTACAGAACAAGCCCTTATCCTTCAGCTTTTGCACAAGGGCGACCCTGTCTTCGGCACTTTCCTTGCCGTGAACGGTTTTTCCGCTGAGATCTGTGGCGGTATACTTAAAAATAGCCACTTTGGTTACCTCCGCATGATATTTTTGGTTTTAGTAAAGCATTTTTCACAAAAATGATGCTGATAACATGAAAAATGCGCCGTTTTTCACAATTTTGACTTTGTTTTGCAACAGCTCCCGATACTAATCCAACAATATTATAGCACAAAAACACATTTCACACAATATAGTTACAAAAAATTTTTCACATAAAGCATCGTTTTTGTTGATTTCGCTAAAAGTAAAACCTAAAATACTACATTTGCCGCAATTTTAACAAATCCGTAACCGCTTTTGCCGTCAAAATTATCTTTACGGTATTGGATATAAAAAAGGTTCTACTTCCAAAATCGTAAAAAACAAAATAAAAAGGTTACCAAAACAGAACAGCAATACAAAAGAATAATGC
>DNUB01000267.1 GCA_003508605.1 Oscillospiraceae bacterium
GGGGACATCAGATTTTGATTATATATTTTAAATTAGCATAGTCAAAAATTTTTACTATGAAAGACTCTTTCCGCAAAATGTGCAGAATTTGTCTCCTTCCTTGTTGCTTACCCCGCAGTGCTTACAGCGGACAACATTTTCTTTTTTTATTTCATAAGCCGCAGGCGGAATAACGGGAACAGGAACGGCAGGTCTTTCAGGAGCGGAAGGCATTGCTTCGGGCGGATTTGCCGCAGCATCTCCTTTTTCGGGTACGGCTGCCGACGGCACAGGCTTTGCTTCCGAAAGGGGCTTTACCTCGGGCATATTGCTTACATGCTGCTTAGGTTCTGCTTTTCCCGTATTTGCGTTTTCCTTAAACGGCGGTCCGCTGTAATCTGCGGTATTGCTTTGAGTCTGTGCAGGGGGCTTTTGCCGAATGTTTTGACTGTTGTTATAGGCATTGCCGCCTGTTTGCGGCGGACGGTAACTGCCGTTTCCGTAATTGTAATTGTTATAGTTTGGAGGCGGAGCTTCAAAGGGAGTTTGATCTCTTGTAGATGAACGCAGCTGTCCGGGGTCGTTGGCGTACACATTGGGCTGATAGCTGCCCCGATCGTTTGAACCGCTTGTATTATAGCTGTCGGAGAAGCCGTTATTCGAAGGGGGGGAATTTGCATTCCTGTAATTTGTACCGTTCATATTGTTTGTTGGTATGGCGTTTGACAGCGGCATTGGTCCTAATGCCGCATAGACCTTTTCTGCTTTGCTGAACTTTATTATAGCCGCAACACCCAATATAAATGCGGCAACGGTAAAGAATCCCGATAATATGAAAAAACTTATGAGCGAGACGATTACATCATACATTTCCGATTCGCTTGACAAAATTGCTATATAGAAGATAATCAACATTCCCAAAACTAACTTTATACAGGTCAGAGTAAAAAAGACCCTTGCTGTTCTGCTCCTGTTTTTTGCCATTACATATACTTTCGGATCCTTGGTTTTTAAAAACGTGTTTGCGCTTGAAATGCACTGAATGGAAAATACTACAGTTAACAATGTTAAAATAAAATCAACAACAGGCATTTTAATTTCCGTTCTTTCTTATTTTTTAATTTCCGTTTCCCGTTAAAGTGCCGCAGTAAATACACCGCACACTGTTTTTGTCGTTCATTTCACCGCAGCAGCGGCAGCGTATCTGTCCCTCTTTTCCTCCGTAAAAAACGCTTTCGGCGGAAGCTCCCTTTGCGGAATCGACGGCTTGGGAATTTTCTTCCCCCGCTCCGCTTTCGTACGGAGCGGCTTCATCGCTGTTTTTACAAAAATCCGTGCCCTTAAGCTCGCTTACCGAAAAGCTGTTGTCCACAGGGGTCGGCGTTAATATGCCGTTTTCGGTCAGGGGCGTTACGGTTATGCTTTTATCCGGGCTTTCATTAAGCTTTGCGCCCGCTTCTGTGACTCCTGCACCGCCCTTTTCCGCTGTACTTTTAGAGGAAACGTACTTCCCGTCCTTACCCTGAACAACTCCTGCATTCCGCAAAATCCACTGCACCGGATCTTCCCTTTCCGCCTTTTTCGTGCCGTTCAGTATTTTGTCTATTTCGCTCCGATATTTGTCCGGCTTTTCGGTATTTGTTTTATCAAGGGGCATACCGCAGTATGCGCAGATATTGTACTTCGGATTATTTACCTTGCCGCAGGAGCGGCAGACGGTACGGACGGTGTGAGGGTCGTCATAAACGGGGTCGTCTATTGTGCCGAAAAGCTCCTCGTCGGATTTAGGGCTTCTTAAAGCGTCCGACGCTCCCGCATTTCCCACGATCATGCTTACGGCGTCCTTTTGCGCTCGGGTAAGCCCGAAGCTCTCAGCCATCACTATGGACGGGTCGCCTTTATTTTCCTTTGCCAAGGCGATATTGTGTTTTCTGTTTATATCGGAGAATTTTTTCAGACTGTACCATGAAAAAATATAGCCCGCTATTCCCAAAAACAGCCCCATAATTCTTAAATCGCCGAACTGAAAAGTATACACAATATTAACAAAATTCAGAAACAGCCAAAGGGTCATAAAGCTGTTGCCCCATTGGGCAAGCTTTTTTATGCTTTTTGCTTCCGCAAAGCTTTCTTCAAAGGGATCGTCATTATAGCCCCTGACTCTGCCAATCAGCATAAGGGCAAGGAAAACATTTCCGAGGGTGAGAATAATTCCGATAATAAGGGACAGGGTATTACTGCCTGCGACCCATTCGGAGATCATATACAAAACATCGGTGAAATCGCCGTAATATCTTTTCAGCAGCTTCATTTTTTCTCCCCCTCCCATACATAATGCGTAAGTGTTCAGCCGCTTATCCGTGCGGTATCCCGCCGACAGGGCTTTTGCTTTTTACATATCGGCGTCAATATCTATACTGCAGAAAACACAGAAAAAATATTCCAATACGAGTTTTTGGCTTTTTATATTTCGCTGTCGATGTCTATACCGCAGAAAATACAGAAAAAATATTCCAATACGAGTTTTTGGCTTTTTATATTTCGCTGTCGATATCTATACCGCAAAAAATACACTCTTTTCTGCCTTTAGGATTTAATGTGCCGCAGAAGGGACAGGGCTTCAGCTCCCGAGGTTCGGTCTTACCCTTTATAAGCTGCCAGAAATCCTCCTCTTCCTCTTCAGGCTCCTCGCTTTTAAGCTGCGCACCGCAGAAAATGCACTCTTCCCTGTCCTCAGGGTTCAGCGTGCCGCAGAAGGGGCAGGGCTCAAAGCTTTGCTTTTCGGTCTCCTCTTCCTTATCCGAGGCTTCCTTTCCCCCGTCTTTTTCGTCCTTAGTTTCCTTTACCCTGTAAAAGCTTTGATAATCAAAATCCAAGGGAATTTCGGAATCGTAGGGCATATTTTTGTTTTGGGTCTTTTCCTCCGCTTCTGCGGGTTTTTGCGTATCTGAACGTACGCTTTCCGGATTGCCCTGATTTTGCTTTTGGATTCTCTCGTATTCCTCACTCTTTTGATCGATATTCTTTTTGCGTTTCGGTAAAAAGCTTATCATGGTATCTTCCGCTTCCTCTCTGCTGAAAAAACCGTCTTCCTCTGCGTCTATTTCAGCTTGTGTTTTAAATGTATTTCTTCGTTTGCTCAAAAGCTCCGAGTCCACCACATAAAGGCTGTTGTTGCCTAAATTTTTTCCCAGGGGACTTGAACCGTCCTGATTTTTTAAGCTGTCTTCGGATATTGCCTCGCAGCGGGGCACCTCTATTTTTTCCAGATTATCCGTAGGAATTACTAAATTGTGCCGCTCCCTTCTTCTTCTCGAGATAAACGTATTATAAAAATCTCCTGCGGGAACGGAGGGGTACATATTGGTATATCTGTGCCTTGCCTTAAAATATTTGCTGTATGTGATTATTTCAAAAATCACCGTGAAAATTGTAAAGGGCAGATGCCACAATACGGCAAACCGCCAGTTATAATTGCCGCCTCTTATAAATGTGTCAAAGAGCCAGTAGGGAAAAAAGGACATTTTTGCAGCCCCCGCAGGTTCGCTTGCCCATGCGGTGTAAAATGTGGGTATATCGATAAATATAAGCAATACCCAAAACACGCATATAACGGTTATAACCTCGGAGTAATTAAGGAGCTTAAAGGTGTTTTTAAAGCTGCCGTCCACCGATTTATCCATAAACTTCCTTGATTCATACAGCAGATTTATATGAATTACAAGCAGCGTCAGGTAAAGGGAAAGAGGGATAAGCTGCAAAAAAGGCAGCAAAACGCCTATTACCTCAGCCGTAGAAATATCAATTGTAACGGAAAGCTTACATACCATATACAAAAGCGCAGTACTCAATCCGCCGCCGAATACCAAAAGAAATTCTTTATCGGAAAACATACTTTATCTCCTTTGCGTATACCCGCCGATATTTTCTCCGTGCATTTTTCCATATCTATGACTGCCGCTTTTCCTTTAGCTTTGCACCGCAAAAATCGCATTCCGTATTGCCCTCGAAGTTAAGATAGCCGCATTCGGGGCATAAATTCAATCCGTCGCCGTCTCCCGCCTTCTTGTTCTCGGCGGGAACGACAGCCTCCTTTGCTTTTGCGTCCTCGCCCTCCAAAAACCGCATAAGCTCCTTGTCGGGTGCTTTTCTTATATCCGAGCTGCCGCTGAGGGCGTTCTTTGAACTTTTTTTAAAATCCCCTCCCCCATTCGTTGCCCTTAAGTCTGTTTTGTCTGTCTGAGGGGACATATCGCCGTTTCCTCCGAACAGCCTATCCCATTCCTCGTCAGAGGCGACGGCGGCAGCGGACAAATCCGTATCGGGCTTTGGGACGGACGCCCTTGCCGCATTTTCTTTATATGTATTGGCAGTAGGCACGGGGGGATAAAGATTTCTGTAAAGCTTAGCCGCACTGCTGTTTTTGCCGAAAGCCAAAATCCCCAAAATAATATTTAATATAAAAAATCCCAACTGTATCAGGGCAGCGTTTGCGCCGTCTCCGAAAATAAAGCTAAAGAAAACCGCCGCATTCATTATAGCGGCAATATTATTATAATATCCGACAAACAGCAGTATTACTGCGGGAACGGAAACCAATATCCCGACGGTAAACAGTATTTTTACCTTTTTCGCATAATCCTCCACATTCTCGTATATTTCCTTTTGTGAATTTCGGAAAAAGCCTGCAGCCTTAACGATCAGAATGATCAAAAGAGCGGGAAGAGCAACGTCCATAATTCCCGCCGCAATTACCGCAGCCCATATCAATGCTTCAAACAGATCCATAAAGCCTTCCTTTTTAATGAGGGGCAGCGCCCCGAATTTATGAAAAATCCGTATCGCAAGCCCCTCGGGGTTTTGGCGGGGGACATCGGATTTTGATAATAGCTTTTGAACAGGCACTGCGAAAACCGTTTTCATCAGCCGCCCATTCAAAAGCCAAGGGGCAAATAAGCCGCCCCTCGGCATTTTTACGCCCTGAACTTTGTTAAGGCGTTTTTAAATCGGAAATAATCAAACAAAAAGGGTACAGTGACCGCTTTCACGGTAATACCTTATCCTGTCCTCGATTTCGCTTCGGTCGCACTTAAAGTATTCCGCTAAACAGTCTATACAGAGAAATTCCTTTGCGCCCCGATTTACGAGCTTTCTGTATATAGCCAGCTCGTCGCCGCTCAGATCCTTTTTGCCGCAGTTTTTACAGTCCATACTCTATCTCGCCTTAACAAGCTTGCAGCGGTAAACACGGCAGTCGTGAGGCTCAAGCCGTATAGAGCGTCTTTCGGTAAACACGCCCTCGTCCTCTCCGCTGTGGCATTCATGGAAGGATAAGCCCAGTCCCGTGGAGGTGGGAAGTCCTATGTCAAAGAACTGCAATGACATTTCAGAAGCATTGTCGCTTAAATTGAACATACCGATGGCATAGTCCCCGCCGCTTAAAGGCTTGATGAGAGCAAAAACGTTGTCGGGGTTGTTCCACTGCTTTATGCAGTAGGGGCCTCTTCCCTCTATATCTTGATTTATGGCGATTATCTCCTTGTTGGAGAGAATTTTTATCGCCTCCTCGCTTGCCTTTCTGATATCGCAGCCTATCATAAGGGGGCTGTTCATCATTGCCCACAAGGCAAAATGGGTTTTGTACTGAATATCGGAGCAGCCCGCAAGCTTTCCTTCGCCGCCCAGAACCTCGGTGTTGTCGCCCTTTCCGTGCATACCCACGGTAAGCATATCCATATCGTTCCAGCAGTATGTGCCGCCGTAGCACTCTCTGTCAAGCTGGCTTACAACAATGCCCTTAATGGACTGCCAATTGTCCTGAATGTCGCCGGTGGAGCGGTAAAGCTGCGCGCCGCTTTCTCTTATCCAACGCCATACGTCGTCGTTGCCCCAGTTGCAGGCGGAGAAAACGATATCTCTGCCGCAGTTGCGCAGAGCCATTCCCATACGCTTGTAAAGATTTTCGCCGGGAGCATGTATGGGGCGGTAGCAGTAGTCGTATTTAAGATAATCCACGCCCCACTCCGCAAAGGTCTGTGCGTCAACAAATTCGTGCTCGAAGCTGCCGGGATAGCCTGCGCAGGTGTGAGTGCCGGCACAGGAGTAAATACCGAACTTAAGCCCCTTTGAATGTACATAGTCGGCAACGGGCTTAATTCCCTCGGGGAATTTGTTTTTATCGGGCACCAGCCTGCCGTCGCTGTCGCGCTCCTTTTCGCTCCAGCAGTCGTCGATAACGACATATTCGTAGCCTGCGTCCTTTAAGCCCAGCTCTACGAATTTGTCCGCTATGCCCTTGATAAGCTCCTCGTTAATGTTCCAGCCGAAGGTATTCCAGCTGTTCCAACCCATGGGAGGGGTTTGTGCTAACGGTAAATTGTTCATAATATTTTCTCCTTTATTTTTTGGGTAAGCACCCATAGTTTTCGGTTTGTATATTTGGGGAGCGTGTTTTAGCCGATTCCCTTTTCAGACTCACGCAATATCCGTATTATTGTATTAAGGCAACGCCGCACAATTATTGTCGTTCGAGT
>DNUB01000170.1:0-3119 GCA_003508605.1 Oscillospiraceae bacterium
CCCCACTGAAAGACTGAATGGAACCCGCCGCCTAAGAGGCGGGGGACATCGGATTTTGATTATCTCGCCGACATATAGCTGTCAAAGTCTTTTCTGTCGTGGCAGCGTGAAAGTGCCGTCTCCTCCGAGATCTTGCCGTTTCTTACAAGCTGTGCAAGGTGCTGGTCAAGAGAGAACATACCGTCCGCCTTGCCCGTTGCTATGGAGTTGGGTATCTGGAATATCTTTCCTTCACGGATAAGGGCGGAAACCGCATCGGTAGCCTTCAGCAGCTCCAATGCCGCCACACGTCCCCTTGCCTTGTCAAGGGTGGGAACAAGAGTCTGCGAAACTATGCCTACAAGCACATTGCTGAGCTGTGAGCGTATCTGTCCCTGTGAATGGGCAGGATAAACGTCAACAATACGGTCAAGGGTTTCCGCTGCGCCCGTGGTATGCAGTGTGGAAAGAACAAGGTGTCCCGTTTCTGCGGCGGTAACCGCTGCGTTAATGGTTTCAAAGTCACGCATTTCTCCCACAAGGATAACGTCCGGGTCTTCACGAAGGGAGGAGCGCAGAGCCTTTGAAAAGCTCTCCACGTCCACGTTGACCTCACGCTGTGTAATCATGGACTGCTTGTGCGTATGAACATATTCGATAGGGTCTTCTATGGTTATGATGTGACAGTTGCGCTGTCGGTTTATATAGTCTATCATCGCCGCTAAGGTGGTGGATTTGCCCGAACCGGTAGGACCTGTGACAAGCACCATTCCTCTTGGTCTTAGGGCAAACTCTCCCAACAGTGCGGGCAAGCCCAAATCCTTTAAGGTGGGTATCTCGTTCAGCAGCAGACGCATAGCCACCGCATGATAGCCCTTCTGACGGTAAACGTTGACTCTGTGCCTCTGTCCTGCGGCGGAAACATAGGAAAAGTCGGCGTCTATACCCTGTTGAATGATCTGCTTGTGCTTTACCGTGGTTATCTGGTTGATAATGCTTACAATAAGAGGCTCGGTCATATCGGGATATTTCGCAAATTTTTTGATATCGCCGTTAATGCGCACTATCGGCGGAAGTCCGACGGTAAAATGCACGTCGGAGGCTTTTATGGCTCTCGCCTCGTCCAAAATTTCGTTAACATCAAGTCCCATAGCTGTAATACCCTTTCTTTCCGCACGGGGCGGTTAATATATTCAAAAATGTAATGTCCCCCGCCCTTTGCAGCAGCGAAGGGTGCAGCCTCGTCAGGCGGGCTTTCGCCCCGAAGCCTTCACAAGCTCGGGACGCCTATCCCTAATTGAAAAACCCATGCCGTATCAAACGCTGTAGGAAGCCTTTACAAGCTCATCCATAGAGGTCCTTCCGTCAAGCACCATTTCCGTTACGTTTTCTCTCAAAAGTCTTGTACCCTTTTTTCTCGCCTGATCGCTTATCTGCTCCGCAGTGGCGTTTGTAGCTATCATTTCCCTTATATCGTTGCCCGCCACAATGATCTCGTGAATAGCGGTACGTCCTCTGTAGCCCGTTCCGTTGCATTCGCGGCAGCCGCCCTGCCTCGGTGCGCAGACTACCGTAGGCTCGCTTTTTCCGATAAGCCGCAGATCTGCGGGATCGGTAAGCCTGATCTGCTCCTTGCAGTGGGGACAAAGCAGCTTAACAAGTCGCTGAGCCACTACTCCTATCAGAGAAGTGGCGACCATATACGGCGCAACGCCCATATCCACAAGACGCATAATCGTACCCGCCGCATCGTTGGTATGCAGGGTAGAAAGCACAAGGTGTCCCGTTATGGCGGCACGAATGGCGATATCGGCAGTTTCGCCGTCACGTATCTCACCCAGCATTATAACGTCGGGGTCCTGACGGAGTATGGAACGGAGGGCGGCGGCGAAGGTCATACCCGCCTTGTCGTTGATCTGCACCTGGTTTATGCCGTCCATTTTCTTTTCCACAGGGTCCTCAACTGTAACGATGTTTACATTGGGCTTGGAAAGCTCGCCCAAAGCGGCGTACAGAGTGGTTGATTTACCCGAACCGGTAGGACCCGTAACTAAAAGCACTCCGTGAGGACAGCGCAGAATGCTGCTGAACATCTCATAGTTATAATCCGTCATACCTAAGTCGGTAATCTTTCTTGCCTTTTCGTCTCCCGTTGCAAGCAGACGGATAACCACCTTTTCACCGTAAACGGTGGGGATCGAGCTGACACGAAGGTCCTGATTCACTCCGTCTATGCGCATACCGTAACGACCGTCAAGAGGTATTCTCTTTTCCGCTATATTCATACCCGCAAGGATCTTGATACGGGTTACAAGAGCGTTATGGACATTGGCCTTTACCGACATCTGCTCAACCAATTCGCCGTCGATACGGAAACGTATGCGGGTTTTGGTTTTAAAGGGTTCGACGTGAATATCGGAGGCGTTTTTTCTGTAAGCGTTTTCCACAAGGGTGTTTACAAGCTTTACTACCGGCGCATTGTCGATACGCTCGTCGCTGCCGTCTCCCTCCGCCTGCATAAGAGCCTCGTTTGCGTCATACTCTTTATTGATATCGTTCATGATATCGCTGGCGGTGCTTTGTGAGTATGCTCTGTCTATGGCTTCCACAATGGCGGACTTGGCGGCAAGCTGAGGGTATATCTCCATTCCCGTGGTGATCTTCAGCTCCTCGAAAATGTAGAAGTTTACCGGATCGTTGGTTGCGACGATAAGCCTTCCGTTCTGCACCCTGAACGCCAATACGATATATTTTCTCGCCACTTCCTCGGGAATTTTCTTGACCGCTTCGGGATCGATCTTCTTTGTTGCGATATCCACAAAGGGTACCTTTAATCTTTCCGCCAAAGCGTTGGCGACCTGAGTCTCGCTGACATAGCCTAATTTCACAAGGATCTCGCCTATTTTTTCGCCGTGAAACTCGGTTTTCTGCCTGGTTAGGGCGTCCTTAAGCTGTTCGTCGTTAATAAATCCTGACTCGACAAGCAGCTGTCCTACGGGTAAGCTTTTCATTCGGTTAATCCTGACCTTTCATGATTTTTCTGCTTTGTTTTAATCAATGATATGAAAAAATATGAAATAACCTTCAACAAATTTTCCCTTGCTATTTTTTGAAAATAATGTTAGAATAATTAAGTCAAA
>DNUB01000170.1:3379-8710 GCA_003508605.1 Oscillospiraceae bacterium
AATGTTAGAATAATTAAGTCAAAATATAAGATATAGGAAAAGGAAATGTTATATATGGAAAATGCAATATATATAATATGCGCCGTCGTTATCTTTTTTATGGGCAGCGTGGTGGGGAGCTTTTTAAACGTGCTTGCATACCGAATACCTATAAAGGAATCCATAGTCAAGGGACGCTCTCACTGCACCTCCTGCGGAAAGCAGATTCTGAACCGAGACCTTATCCCCGTGTTCAGCTGGATATTTCTGAGGGGAAAATGCCGCTTCTGCGGTGAAAAAATTTCTCCCAGATATATGATAGTGGAGCTTATCTGCGGATTGTCTTACTTAACCGCTTTTTTGGCGTTGGGAATATCGGTAAAGCTTGCTTTTGCCGTGGTTTTATTCCCCGTGCTTATCGTTCTCAGCCTTTGGGACATTGACCGCAAGGAGATTCCCTACGCCTGCAGCATTATAATCGCCGTTTTGGGTCTTCTTTCCTTCTTAACGGAGGAAATGCCCTGGTACGAGCATTTAATAGGTATGGCTGTTATCGCCGTTCCCTTTGCGGTGCTCTGCTTTTTGGGTGCTATGGGCGGCGGCGACGTTCAGCTTATGGCTGCGGCAGGTCTGCTGTTGGGCTGGAACGTTGTGCCCGCTGCCATGATCGGCATTATACTGGGTGCCCTTATGGGCATCGTTATTAAGGTAAAGACAAAGCTTAATATCATCTGCTTCGGACCGTTCCTGTCGGTGGGTATTGCGGCGGGATTCCTTTGGGGCGGGGATATTATCGAGGCGTATTTGGGACTTATCAGATAAAGTATTTTAAATGACAGGGGCGAAACGCCCCGATCTGTAATAGCCGCACCGCTTTCCCGTTGGTCTTGGGGTCTTCGGATAAGCCCTGCGGATTTTTTATGCCCTCCGAGGCTCAATGACCTTTTTTCGGTTTCCCATTTTCGGCTTTCTATCAAGGCAGAATGCCTTCAAGATCTCTGACCTGATACAGAATTATTACGCCGCTCATTCCTGCGGAGGTATCTATTATTTCCGCTCCGTTCTCGGTAACCGTCTTATTTATTTTTTTTGCGGAATCGAGGGAGGCGTTTCCGTTAAAAAGATTAAAGGAAACGGATCTCAGCTGATTTACCGGCTCAAAGGAGGCCATGGAGGAAAAAACAGGGTTTCCGTCTGCGTCATAGTGGTCGAATACCGTTTTCCCCGTTCTTTTAAAGATCTGACTTTTCAGCGTAAGGTAGTTTACGCCCTCTATATCCGGAATCGGATTTCCGTCCTCGTCCACAAGTGCTTTTCCCGCAAAGTCAAAGCATACCTGAAAGCTGTAGTTAAGCTCGCCGCTTTGAGAGCCGTTGCAGTAAAAGGCTTCATGCAATGCGTCAAATCTGTGAAATTCATTGAAGTCCAAACCGCCCGCCCATCTTCCGCCGCCGTCTCGGTTATGAATAAGTGCGTCAATGGTAGTGGGGTGAAAGGAGGCACCCCAGTAAAACCTGGGATCGTTAAATGTGGTTACATCTCCGAAGTCATACAGGCGGTAATCGTCGTTGTAGTTTCTTAAAACCGCAAGTGCCTTGATCTTATAGCCCTTGGAGGCGTCCTTTTCATACTCCTCCCATTGGGTTTTCATGGCGTCTGCGTCGCTGGTTATGGAGCCGTCGGGATAATTGAAAATGCTTACGCCGGTTGCGTTTTGAAGGGAGCTTCTTATGTACTCGTTTATCGTATCGCAGGCGGCGTCCATACCGGCGTTGCTCTTGATGGAATCCATAAGCCTTGAAACGGGAAGGAGCATACCCATGGCTATTCCGAGAATAATAGATGAAACGGCAAGCACAACTATAAGCTCGACCAAAGTCACGCCCTTTTTTCTCCACAAGCGTTTAAATCTTTTTTTCATCATACACCTCGTTTAATAATCCATTTTAACAACTGCGCTGCTTCCCTCTCCGCTGCCCTTAAAGAACTTTTCGACGCAGCCGTAGTCGTCGATATCGTCGGCCGAAACCTTAAATTTTATGTCGATCTCAATATCGCCTGCCGTCGTAGCTTGAATCCTTACGGCGGTGTTTGAAAGATTATCCACTATGGGATTTCCCTTTACTTTATTGACCGTATCCGCACTCGAAAGCTTACCCTCGGGGGGGATTCTGAGCTTAACGGATTTTTCGTCCGAAGCCTCCTTGGCGTTAAACGTTATATTCCAGGTGATTATATAGTACTCGTAATCCTCGCCGTCAACAACGCTGACAATAGCCCCGTCCGACTTTCTTTTGCCCATTCTGGACTTTTCCTTTACGGTAACCTCTCCCTTATCGATATTCAGCGCGCCGAAGCACTTGCTTTTTTCATATCCGGGACCGGGATCGTCCTCTGCGCCGCCTGGGATCTTTCCGTTGGCGATGTTCTCGAATTTCTTATAGCTGTCAAAATCGTAGTCAAGGGAATCAAAATTAACTCCGTCGCCCTGATGCTCGATCTTTTCGGCTTTTGCGCCGTCGGTGTTGCCGGGAATGACGTCGCCCAGCTCCGCTCCGTTGGCGAAAAACTTTATGTCGGAGCTGATGTCCTTAGTTTCTACCGTACCCTTGTCCCCTACTATGTTTTCCACCTGCTTATCGATTTCCTTTTCGGATTTTATATTGGAATTTCTTTGAGCAAGCGTCACGCTTAAGATCATTGTCAGCAGCAGCGACATTATGGCAAGAACGGCCATAGCCACCACGCACTCAACAAGGGTAAACCCTTTTTTGCTTTTCAAAGGCTTCATCTTATTCTCCTTTCTTATTTGTAGCCCACAACATAGGAGTCCTTAAACTCTTTTGCCGAACCGGGATCGGGCGAACCCGAAACGGATATGCTCATCAGCTGCTTTACTATATCCGTCTTTTTTCCGCCGTAGTTGCTGTCATAGTCGTAGGGTGTGGTAAATGCAAGAGTGGCGTTCATATTTTTATATGTGTAGCTGCCCATAATAAGACCGCCCACAAAGCCTATGGTCTGACCCGCATCGTCACAGTTCATAACGGTGCTGGGAGCGTAAATATATCCGCACAGGGTGGATTCGCTTCCCACCGAGATTCTGTTTGAGGTTCCTTTTGTAACCAAGAATATATTGTTGTGGGTTTGGTTATCGCTCAGCTTGCTTCTGTCCAATATCTCCGCATCGTTTTCCCCTTTGATAAGCAGGGATCTGATCTTATCCACATTACCGGGTTTAAAGCTGTCTCTGACTGTAACGTTTCTAAGATCGTTCCCGGTTTTCCCGGTCATATACTCCGCAAGTCCTATATGTCCGACAAATTGGGCGCTGTCCAGTCGGAAATCCGTATCTGCGGGAAGAATGAAGATAACGGAGTGAGTGCCTTTAACGACTACGTTTACCGCACTGTTCACCTCGGAAAACTTAAAGCATTTTCTTTCGTCCGCCTTAAAGCCGTTGCTGTCTAAATAAATATATATGTCCTTTTCCGTTGCGTCTATTTCGATATTATGACGACCCCAGCCCTTCCATTCCTTTGCGGGTATGAGCCGACAGCTTTTGTCGATTTCTATCAGAAAGTCGTCGCCGTACTCGCCGTTTGTTTTATATGCGGCGTTGCTGGGATCTATTGTCGGTGCGCCGGGAAACGTTTTTGTGAAGTAGCCCTCTGCGTCCCACTCCGCATACTTATTTTTTGACGTGTTGTTTGAAATATGGTTTACTACATCGGCAACCTTTTCCTTGTTAAAAAGGGATATAAATTTATCCGCATGGGTAAATTTAAAATTCGAATACCAGTTGGTGGGCGCAGGCTCGCCTGCGAAGCTTCCTCCGTCGCCGGGATTGACCTCGGTTCCGTCCGCATAAAGGAATTTTCCTCCGCACTCGATTCCCTTGGTGGTGCCATGACCGGTTTTTCCCGGTATTATCACATTCCCCTTAACATAAAATTTACCGTGGCTTTCGCTTATGTTGTTTAAATACAAATCGCCGTTTATATAAAATGTCTGAAAAACCGAATCGTTTGTTGTTCCCGAATTTAAATAGCAATCTCCGTCAATGTAGAAGGTGGAGCTGCTGGCTCCTTGGGACATATTACAGGTATAATCCCCCAAAACATACACGTTATCCGCAAGAATCTGCTTTGCGCATAACAAATTTCCGCCTACATAAACCTCGTCCACGTCTACAACGCTTCCTCCCGCTCCCTTGCAGTAAAAATTCTCGTTTACCACTATCTCCGTGCGGGAACTGTACAAGGATCTGTGGTATATAATCCCGTCGTCGTCAAAGGTGCCCGTTACATATACCGAATCGTTCATATGTGCGCTGCTGAGACGGGTAAAGTCGTTTTCAAAATATGCGCCGCTCAGAATTTGCTCGGCAGAAACTATAACGTCCTCGGAGCGGTTGCCGGTACTTGTAAGGAATCTTGTGAAATACTCCGCCGGGCCCGTTTCTATGGCTATTATCTGGGTCACCTTTGTTGTTTCGCCGTTATATTGGGAGGAAACCTCAATCTCATAAAAGTTGACCGTGTTATCCCCTTCCACCTTGGTGCCCGAGGGCTTTATTGTGATGTTGACCGTAGCGTCGTCGTTTTCCGACAGCCCCATTGCCTTAAGGTCCAGATCCTTTGTGGTCACGGTTTCGCCCTTAAGCATTTTGCCCACAACGGTATTGCTGTATTTGCCGATGGATTTTTCACCGCTGGCCTTAATGGCGTTCAAATATCCGTTAATATATTGGGAAACGGCTCCGCTCATGGATCTTGCCGTCTGATAGCTCTGTTCGCTGTTATACCTTACGGTGACCGAGCTGCTCTGATTGCTGACCACATAATAAGTGGCAGACGCCGCAATAATCAAAAGCGACATAACCACCACAACCAAAAACAGCACGCTGCCGTTCCTGCTTTGCAGTTTTTCAAGCAGTCTTTTCATAGGATTCCGTCCTTTCCCCGCCGTTTTTCTCTAATGCGGAAACAGTTTTATTTTCTGCTCTTTAACGAAGGATATCAACCCTTAGGCTTATGTGAAAGCCCAAGAACGCAGACCCTCTGCGGAGCTTTCGTCAAAAAGCGATTACTTTCGGTTGTTATTGTTTTGTTTAAATTTCCGATTTTTGTCTGAGGATTTTTTGTCTGCAGCAATTTTCTTCTGCAAATATTTTGAAGTACAGGGTTGATTTCTTTAATAAATACTTAAAATACTTAAAAATGCTCTTTTTGTTATTTGATTATAAGGCACAAATACTGTACGGCGCAGGCAGGCGTGCTATGCCCTTCCTTACCGTACAGATATAATCAAAATCCGATGTCCCCCGCCTTTTGCGGCAAGCAAAAGGCA
>DNUB01000147.1 GCA_003508605.1 Oscillospiraceae bacterium
TCTTTTTTCCTTGAAATCGCCACACATTTAGCGAAATTGCACAAATTTGCTTAGTTTTCAGATACGCCCTAGTATTACTTTGAAAAAATCGGTTTTTGAAAAGGCTGCAGAAAATACGAAGCAGGTAAATATGAAACAAAAAACAAAACTGAAAATAATTTACATAACCGCCGCCTTGATTTTTCTGTCGGGAACAATCGGAAGCGTCATACTTATGCAAAAGCCGGCGTCGGATATTGTCGAGATAATCAGCGAAGAACAGGTGATTTACCGCCTTGATCTGAGCAGGGAAAGGGACAGAAGCTTCACCGTCGCCTGCAGCGGCGGCAGCAATACCATTGAAATAAGCGGCGGAAAAATCAGAGTAAGGGAAGCGGACTGCAAAGACAACACCTGTGTAAAAATGGG
The DNA here is from genome assembly GCA_003508605.1 of Oscillospiraceae bacterium. Classification (GTDB taxonomy): domain Bacteria; phylum Bacillota; class Clostridia; order Oscillospirales; family Ruminococcaceae; genus Ruminiclostridium_E. The sequence goes on from DNUB01000147.1 coordinate 409, forward strand.
CTGGCTTCAAGGAGGCGCACCCGTCGTATGCCTGCCACATCATCTTGTGATACGGTTTGCCGATTCGGAGAAGGAAATTGACGCCGTGGTCAAATAAACGGGAGCAAATATGAAAATCAACACAAAAAGGCTTGCGGAACTATCGCTTATGACTGCCGCCGCTCTTATAATATTTGTGATCGAGCTGCAAATACCCAATCCCTCGCCCATAGCGGGGGTTAAGCTGGGACTTGCCAACATTGTTACGGTTTGCGGAGTTTACCGCTGTAAATGGTGGGAGATTGCGCTTGTAATGCTTGCAAGAATCCTTTTGGGCAGTCTTTTCTGCGGCAGCCCCTCGGCTATTCTTTACAGCCTTTCGGGCGGGCTGCTGTGCCTTTTGGGAATGCTGCTGCTGAAAAGAATTATACCGAAAAATCACCTTTGGATCTGCAGCGTTTTGGGGGCGGTATTGCATAATATCGGACAAATTGCCGCAGCGGTTTTGCTGATGAGAACTGCGGCGGTTATGGCATATCTGCCGTTTTTGCTTGTAAGCGGCTGCATTGCGGGAGCGTTTACGGGCTTTTGCGGGCAGCTGCTGATAAACAGATTTGATAAAGGGAAACCGAAGGGACGGAGTAAGGGTGAGCTGCAAAAATAAAATAAAATGCTTGGGAATATTTTCGGCGCTGGTCACGGCTTTAACCGGCTGCGTGGGAGACGGCGGGGATATGAAAACGTCGGAATTTTTCGCCATGGATACGTATATAAGCATTTCCGCCCGAGGAGAAGAAGCGGAAGAGGCACTCCGATGCTGCCGCAGGGAGGTTGAAGAGCTGGAGGCAAGGCTGTCGGTTACGGACGAAAGCAGCGAGATTTACAAAATAAATCAGGGGGCGGAAAAGGGAACGGACCTGTCGGGCGACACGGAAAAAATAATAGCTCGGGCGTTGGAAATAAGCGAAAAAACAGAGGGCGCACTTGATATTTCCCTCTACCCCGTTATAAGGGAATGGGGCTTTACCACAGGCAATTACAAAATCCCCGACAAAAGCGGGCTTGCAAAGTTGCTGAAAAACACGGGCTATGAAAAAGTCCGTTTGGAGGACGGGCGGCTAACGCTGCCCCAAGGCTTTAGCCTGGATTTGGGTGCGGTGGCAAAGGGCTATGCGGGCGATAAGGTCATCGAGCTTTTAAAGGAAAAGGGAATAACCTCGGCTTTGGTTAATTTGGGCGGCAGCATCTCCCTTTTGGGTGCAAGACCCGACGGCTCGGATTGGAGCATAGGCATACAAAATCCCTTCGGAGACGGGTATGCCTGCGTTGTAAGCGCAAGCGGCAAAGCGATAGTTACATCGGGAAATTATCAAAGGTATTTTGAAGAGAACGGCAGGCGATACTGCCATATAATAGACCCCAAAACAGGCTGCCCTGCGGATAACGGATTGGCGTCGGTAACGGTTATCGGCAGCAGCGGGCTTGTCAGCGACGGGCTTTCCACTGCTCTGTTCGTTATGGGGGAGGAAAAGGCGGTAGAGCTCTGGAGAGAGCAGGGGGACTTTGAAATGGTGATTGTTGCGGAGGATAAAAGGGTTTTGGTTACAGAGGGGATTTTTGATAATTGCACCGTCGGAGAATTGGGAAAGCCGGTGAAGGTGGAGAGATAGCGTTTATTTTCCTATGACAGTGCTTTGGGAATATTTTCCCGCTATTTGAGTCTGTTTAGGACTTGTTTAAAAATAAAGGGAACTTTGGATTCAAGCCAATAGGGTTGGATTCAAGGAAAAAGCCTCAGTCAAACCGATCTTTGACCGAGGCTTTTTTTGGAGTGAAAAGAAGCTGTTCCCGATTTTTCAAACAAGCCTATATCTTTTGTACACGGCTTTTTGTCTTGCCGTCGGCAAAATCCTGCCAAGAATCCGCACACAAAAAGATACCGGAACAGGTTCCCGGAGAAAGCTGCCTGAAATCAGCGCATCATTTAGTTTCACGCTGTTTCTTATCCTTAAGCCGCCATCCTATTTTAATAACAACAGTAGCCGCAGTTCCCACTGCAAGAGAAATTATAACGGGCATCCACTCGAATATTTTGCTTTGCTTGATTGCGGTGATATCAAAACCCTCTTCTGTTTGAATCATTGCAAAGATAAGTACAAAGGAAATAACCGCAGACAAAGCTGCAGGAATTGACGAAACTAAATTTCTTGCGCTGCCTGTGTCAAGGGGCACTCTTTTTATCCTCTCGGAGGAAAGGGTGAACACCTTTCCTGCGAAATATGCGCCTACAACGGTTATAATGGTTTCGGGAATCATGTAAGCCGCATTGTATGCAAAGGAATAAAGGAGTCCGTCGGTTGTGGGAATGGATACGCCCATCCAGACCGTACAGCCCGAAATAACATGGCAGGCGTAACGAAGTATGCAGACGGTCAGTGCGCCTGCCGCAAGGGAAATACCCTGATCCTTGATTTTGCCCTTAAAAATTCCTCCAAGTCCCATTACGGCAAAGGCAGCTATGTAATCCAGCATAATAATTGCAATAACCGCTCCTGCGCTTGTGGCATAGGTGAGATTTTTAAGTCCCATAAGCATTTGAAGAAGGCTTGCCGCAAAGCCCGCAAGCAAGCCCCAGGGCGTGCCGTGACGGAAAGCGATCACAATAACGGGCAGCATACTGAATGCGGTAACCGAGCCGCCGAAGGGCATATCTATTATTTTAAGCATGCTTAAAATAAAGCCCAGTGCTATCATAATAGCCGTTTCCGTAAGTCTTAGTGATTTTTTCATTTTTCTTTTTTCCTTTCTGCTTTTTTGTATTGTGCAGGAAAAAAATTAACCCCCATGCATTGACTGCACAGGGGGGAGGTACTTTAAAAGCCGTTTCGGGCTTTTACAATACAAATCTATTTATCCCTACGTCGGCATTATCCGAATCAGGTCAATAGGTCGAAATGTCAATCCATTTCCTCTCAGCCGAAATATCAGCTCCCTGCGGTATTATATTTTAGCATAGTTATATATGAATGTCAAGAAATATTTGATTTTTGGTTCTACTCCGAAAATCGTAATGAATATTTCACCTTGCGGTGGGCTGTTTTATTTTTATAATCGCTTTGAGTTTTGCCTTTTTCGTTTTTGCAGCCGTGATCCTGCAGGGGCTTTTTTAAACTGCGTTTGGCTTTTTGAGAGTTTTTACGTCCTGCGCCCGCACCGCTGCCTTT
>DNUB01000177.1 GCA_003508605.1 Oscillospiraceae bacterium
GCTTAGTTTTCAGATACGCCCTAGATTAAAGAATGATATAAAGAAAGATTTATCGTCAAAAAGTCGGGAGGTAAAAATGGCAGCGTCACAAAAAGGAAAAGCCGCAGCGTCAAAAGCAAAATCAACCGCTGCTGAGGCAAAGCGTTCGGAGATTTTGGCAAAGCATACAAGGCGAAGAAATATACAGGCGGTGGTTTTATTTGCAATAGGCCTGCTGATAACCGCCTTTGCTTTGTTTGGCAATATCGAAGCGGAATCTCCCAACGTCTGGGATTACATACACGGATTTTTTTGCGGCGTATTCGGAGTCACCGTATTTTTTATCGGTCCTCTTTTTATATATTTTGCAGTGATGATAGGGCTTAACAAGGACAAAAAGACCATAGCATCAAGGATTTTTCAGATAGTTATGTTTATATTGCTGCTGTCTGCGGCAATTCAGATTATTTTTGTGGGACAGGTGGCTTCTCCCGAAACCGAGGGCTTTGGAAATATTGTCGCAGAGATTTACACAAACGGACAGCATTTGTCGGGAGGCGGCTTTTTCGCACTTCTGCTGGGATATCCCCTGCTTCTTTTGGGCAGGGCGGGCGCAGCGGTTATTATTGTCCTGGTAATATTTGTTATAATTATGGTTATGGCAAACATTGACCTGATAACCTTCTTAAAGCTTGCGGCAAAGCCGTTTGCAGCTTTGGGCAGGTTTCTGAAAAGAAAACGTGCCGAATACGAGGAGGAAAGCCGGCTGATACGTGAGGAAGAGGAAAGAAGACGGCTTGAGGAGGCTGAACAGGCGGCGGAGCAATCGGCAGACGAGAGCGAAAGGCTGGCTGAAAAATTCAACAGTATAGACGCAATGACGAGAAATCTGCGTGAGGGTGAAAACGCAAAGAGCGATAAGCACGCCAATGAGATTTCAAAAATGAATAAAGAAGCTAAAGAATTGGTGGATCAGCAAAAGCAGGAGTCCGAGGAGTATCTGATAAAAATAGGAGCGAAATCGTCTCTTGTTCCTCCAAGGCTTACCGACGAGGATTACAGGAAAAACGGAGAAGCGGCTCAGACCGAAGCTCAAGCTGCTAATGCCGTTTCCGCCGCCGCTAACGAAAGCGGTGCGGTCGGAAATACCGTCGGGGAGGGATCCGACGCTAATGCGGAAAACGCAAAGCAGGCAGTCAACAACAATTTAAGCGAAACGGCTGCACAGCCTGTTCAAAATGAGCTCAACGAAAAGCAGGTTGAATCGGTTAAGCCGGTAAGCCAAAACGCAAGCCAAAATGCTGCGGCAGGCGGACTGAACGAGGTTGAAAGGGCTATCGCCGATTATAACAGAGAGCTGGAGGAAAAAAAGAACAAAAACGGAATAGAGGTCGAAACGACGTTAAATACAGACCGAAACGGCGGTCAGTCTGCAGATCAGACTTCCGCTCCCGCCGAGGAATATATTTTGCCATCCGTTAATTTACTTAATGAAATTGTTAAAAAGGTAAGCGACGAAAATGCAAACGCCGAGATCGAGCATAATGCGGTTACCCTTGTTAATGCGCTTAAAAGCTTTGGTGTGGCAACAAAATTCCTTGAAGCGGTAAGAGGTCCGTCGGTAACAAGATATGAGTTACAGCCTGCTCCCGGTGTAAAAATATCAAAAATTACAGGCTTGGTTGATGATATCTCCCTGAATCTTGCGACAGCGGGAGTGCGTATTGAAGCTCCTATACCAAACAAGGCGGCGGTGGGCATTGAAGTGCCCAACAGGGAAAAGGAAACCGTCTTTATCCGTGAAATGATAGACAGCAGCGCTTTCAGAAAATGCCAAAGCAAGCTGGGCTCCGCTCTCGGAAAAAACATTTCGGGAGAGGTGGTTATTTGTGATATTGCGGATATGCCGCACATTCTTATTGCAGGCACTACGGGCGCAGGTAAATCCGTATGCGTAAATTCCATAATTATGAGCATATTGTACAGAGCGACGCCCGATGAGGTTCGCCTTGTAATGGTTGACCCCAAGGCGGTGGAATTTATGATTTATAACGGAATAGGACATTTGCTGCTGCCTGTAGTCACCGACCCCAAAAAGGCGGCGGGAGCTTTGGCATGGGCCTGCACCGAAATGGATAAGCGTTATAATATTCTCAGCGCAAATAACGTAAGAGACATTAAGGCATATAACAGGCTTGCCGCAGAAAGGGAGGATCTGCCCAAAATGCCGCAGGTGGTTATATTTATAGACGAGCTGGCGGATCTGATGATGTGCTCAAAAAACGATGTGGAAGCAAGCATATGCCGTCTTGCGCAAAAGGCGAGAGCGGCGGGTATGCACCTTGTGGTGGCTACGCAAAGACCCTCGGTAGACGTTATCACGGGACTTATTAAATCCAACATTCCCTCAAGAATTTCTTTAAAGGTAGCGTCGCAGGTGGACAGCCGCACCATAATCGATATCGGCGGAGCGGAAAAGCTTTTGGGAAAGGGCGATATGCTGTATAAGTCAGTGGCAATGCCCAAGCCTATGCGTGTACAGGGCTGCTGGGTTTCCGACGAAGAGGTTGAAAGAGTAACTGAATTTATTAAAAATAAATTCGAGCTTGAATACGACGAAAGCGTTATGGACGAGGTTGAACGCCAGGCCGAAAAGGTCGGCTCCAACGATAAGGATAAGGCTGTCGCAAGCGGCGAGCTTGACGTGTCGGACGAAAAGCTTGACGAGGCAATTGATGTGGTATTTGCCAACGGAGGAGCAAGCACCTCTTCTCTTCAAAGGGTGTTAAAGGTGGGTTACGGCCGTGCCGCCCGCCTTGTTGATATAATGGAGCAGATGGGAATAGTGGGGCCTCAGGACGGCAATAAGCCCCGTCAGCTTTTAATGTCAAAGGAAAGCTGGTATGAAAGAAAACTGAACAAGCAGGAGTGAAATGAGAAAAGATCTTGATTTAGAGAAGCACCGCAGAAAAAACAGCGACGCCGTACCCAAAGCGGCGGCAGAAAGGAAAATACCCTCGTCAAAGTCCGCAGGAATTATTTTTTCCCTTATGGCGGTTCTGTTAATATGCTTTGCTCTGTTTATTGAGCTTAACAGCCTTTTCTTTAAAATCGAAGGAGTGCCGACTTGGGACGACGTTTTTAAGGACGCCGGGCTTGTTCAAGGGGAGGAAACAATTGACGGCGATCTGTCCGTACACTTTATCGATGTGGGGCAGGGTGACTGCGAGCTTATAGTATCGGGTACAAAGACCGTTTTAATAGACTGCGGCGAAAAGGAATACTACTCATATGTAATAGATTATCTGAAAGGTCGGGAGATAACAAGGCTTGATTATGTTATTGTAACTCACCCTCACTCTGACCATGCAGGCGGTATGAATTATATTTTAAAGGAGTTTGACATAGGTACCTTAATTATGCCGAAGCTTTCCGAAAAAATAACTCCCGCAACTTCAACCTACCGCAAGCTTTTAACGGCAATAGAAAGCGAAAATATAACCCTTAAATATGCGGAGCCCGGCAGATCCTATAAAATCGACAATGCAAGCATAAGGATTCTGACTCCCATTAAGGACTATGAAAATTTAAACAATTATTCCGTGGCGGTAAAGCTTGTTCACGGCGAAAATTCCTTCTTATTTACGGGCGATATGGAGCGGGAGGCAGAGGCGGATTTGCTGGAATCGGGAGCAGATGTTTCTGCCAATGTTTTAAAGGTGGGACATCATGGCAGCTCCACCTCCACATCAAAGGAATTTTTGGACAGGGTAAATCCCGAATATGCGGTAATTGAGGTAGGTTCGCCCAATGATTACGGTCACCCCGACAGTAAGGTTATAAAAAGGATCAAAAAAATCGGTACTGAGATTTACAGAACCGATTTAAGCGGAAATATTGTTTTTGTAAGCGATGGAGAAAAGTTAAAAATATTAACGGGGGATAATGTGAATGCTGATAATTGACAGATTTGAGGGAGATTACGCCGTAGCCGAGGACAGCGAAAAGGAAATCAACATAAAAATCAGAAAAGAGTTTATAGAGGAGGGCGCAAGGGAGGGCGATGTACTTGCTCTTTTTGAAGCCTTTTATATGATAGATCATGCGGCGACAAAGAAACGCAGAGATGAAATTATTGATTTGCAGAAGAGGATAGAAAAAAAGCAAGGGCATAATAACGACTGATATATAGGATTTTGATTCAATGAGGGGCGGTGCCCCGAATTTATGAAAAATTCGGGACCGGGTCCCCCACTGAAAGA
>DNUB01000074.1:0-4295 GCA_003508605.1 Oscillospiraceae bacterium
TCATTTACAAATGAAGCTTACAGAGAAAAAAGGAATTTTTTTCAAGCTTTATAAGTACAGATACCGCTACGGAATTATTGTAGGAGCGGCGGCGTTTTGCCTTATTGTTTTTTTGTGCTCCACTATTGTATGGGATATTTCCGTTACCGGAAACGAAAGGATTTCAACCGATTCCATAATTAGCTTTTTGTCGGAAAACGGGATTTATCCGGGAGCATCAAGAAAAGAACTGAAAAAAACCGTTACCGAGCTTAAGGCAATGATGAGCTATGAGGATCTTGCCTGGATAAGCATAGAGGAAAACGGTTCAAGGATAAATGTTAAGGTCAGCGAAAGCATAGATAATCAGCATTATGGTCTATCGGTAAGCACTCCCTGTAATTTGGTGGCACTCAGAGACGGAGTAATCGTGTATTCGGAGATTCACAGCGGCACAATGAAGTATGAAATAGGCAGCGGAGTCAAGGAAGGAGACGTTGTGGTAAGCGGAATAGTTTCAGACAGCGAGGGGAATCAGTCTATACATCATGCCAGCGCAAAAATAATTGCGGAGTTTGAGGACGAAGTAAGCTTTTATAAGAAATTTACAACTACCGAACAGGTTAAAACCAAGGAAAGCTATACAAATGAATATATAAGGCTTTTCGGCTTTACATTCCCAAGCAGGAGCAGCAGTTACATTGACGGCTATACCTACACCTCGGACAGCTACGAGGTTAAGCTTTTGGGTATGACAATGCCATGGACAAAAGTTAAGGTAACGGGAGTTAAAACTGAAAGAGTTGAAGTTACCCGTTCGGTAAACGATGTGAAAAGACAGCTTCAGCGGGAGTTAAATGTATATGAACTTAATTTTTTAAAGGAATATGACATTATGGACAGAGACATAAAATTTGACCGTGATGAGGATGGAATAAAAGTAACCTGCAAGTATACTCTGCAGGGCGATATACTGTCGCAAAGCGAAATATTTGTAAGGGAATAAGGCTTTTTCGACGGTCTGATCGATATTTTCTTAAAAAAGCCTTTAAATTTATAAAATATTGTGCTATACTATTCCTGTGTGTACAGATAAAATGTTTTACACGGAGGAAATTAAAAGCTTTATGGCAGAGAAAAATATTTCGGTAAGCGGAATGGATTGTATTCATTCCATTTTTGGCAATTTTGACGAAAATATAAATATTATTCAAAGAGAGTATAATGTTTCGGTTTACAGCCGTAACGGAGAAATAATTATTAACGGTGCGCAGGCAAATGTGGACGCTGCTGCGGCAGTTATTGACAGTCTTGAAAAAATGTTCAACAACGGCGAGGTTATTAACGAGCAGGGCGTAAGATATGTTATTACCGCAGTAAACGACGGTATGCAGCAGCAGCTGGAAAACCTCTCTTCCGATTGCGTATGCATGACCTTTACGGGAAAACCCGTTAAACCTAAAACAATAGGGCAAAAAAAATATGTTGACTCCATACGTCACAACACCATTGTTTTCGGCATAGGTCCTGCGGGCACGGGAAAAACCTATCTTGCGGTAGCCTTGGCGGTAAGAGCCTTTAAAAATCATGAAATTCAGAGAATAATCCTTACCCGGCCTGCTGTTGAAGCGGGGGAAAAGTTAGGCTTTTTGCCCGGAGATCTGCAAAACAAGGTTGATCCTTATTTAAGACCGCTGTATGACGCCTTGTTTGATATGATGGGGGCGGAGGCGTTTCAAAGAAATCAGGAAAGGGGAGTAATTGAGGTTGCACCTTTGGCTTATATGAGAGGACGGACTCTTGACGACAGCTTTATAATTCTTGACGAGGCTCAGAACACCACTCCCGAACAGATGAAAATGTTCTTAACAAGATTGGGCTTTAACAGTAAAATGGTTATTACCGGAGACGTTACTCAGATAGATCTTGCGGACAACAGAAAATCGGGATTGATTGAAGCCTCAAAGGTGTTAAGAAATATTGAGGGAGTAGAGCAGATCAGGTTTTCCGAAAAGGACGTCGTAAGGCATAAGCTTGTACAGGATATTGTAAAGGCTTATGAGAGGTATGCCGCAGAGCAGACTAAAAGAGGGAAATCATAATAAAATGTCAAAAGTAAAATTGTATTATTCAAATAAGCAAAAGACCACCGAGCTGCCCAAAGGAATAAGAACCGCAATAAGGAAATGCTGTGAAGCCGCCCTTACCGAAGAGGGGATTGCAGATGATGCCGAGGTTTCTTTAACGGTTGTTGATAATAACGCCATAAGAGAAATGAATAGGGAATACCGTCAAAAGGACAGCGATACCGATGTTCTTTCCTTTCCTATGAGCGATGGGGAAAACTTTGATACCGACCCCGAAACCGATCGGATAGTTTTGGGCGATATTGTTATTTCAGCCGAAAAGGCGGAAAAGCAGGCGAAGGAATACGGGCATTCCTTGGAGCGGGAAATGTGCTTTCTCGCTGCTCACTCAATGTTTCACCTTTTAGGCTACGACCATGAGGTAAGCAAGGAAGAGGAGAGAATAATGTTTGAAAAACAGGAAAAGGTTTTGAAAAAAATAGGAATTAACAGGTGACTGAATGAAAAAGCGATTTAGCTTGCTTGACAGCTTTAAATGTGCATTTAAAGGCATTGCCTTTGTATTGCAGCATGAACGGAATATGCGCATACATCTGGTTGCCGCCTTGTATGTTGCCTTCTTTTCGGCATTCTACAGCTTTTCAAAATCAGAAATCATTCTTTTGGTTATCACCTGCGCTTTGGTGATGATTTTTGAAGTGCTGAACACGTCGATTGAGGTAATTGTGGACAAGGTTTCGCCTAAGTACAGTCCTCTTGCAAGGATAGCAAAGGATGCGGCGGCAGGCGCAGTCCTTTTGTCGGCAATTATGGCAATTATTGTGGGAGTGGTGTTGTTTTTCGATATTGAAAAAATCAAGCTTATTTTGCTGTTTTTCAAAGAATGGTCCAATCTGCTGTTATTTACAGGATTTTCGGCAATAGCGGTGGTATTTATCACCTCCGGTAAAAAGAGAAATATTAAAGGAAAGATAAAAAATGACTAAATCTGCATTTATAGCAATTACAGGCCGTCCCAATGCCGGCAAATCCTCTCTGACGAATTTGCTTGTGGGAGAGAAAATTGCTATTGTAAGCGAAAAGCCCCAAACTACACGAACAAGGATAAACGGAATACTCACTAAGGGAGAGGTGCAATATGTTTTTATTGATACTCCCGGTATGCATAAGCCCAAAACAAGGCTTTCCGAGGAAATGGTGAAGTCGGTAAGAAACAGCATAGAGGATGTAGATGTGGCGATTTTAGTGACCGACGCAACAAAACAATTTTCAAAAATTGAGGAGACCCTTATAGACAGCTTTAAGCTTCGTAAATTGAAGGTTATCCTGCTTATAAACAAGGTTGATTTAATTGGGGATAAATCCTTATTGCTTAAAATAATCGACAATGCTTCCAAGCAGTATGATTTTGAAGAGATTATACCGATAAGCGTTAAAAAGGGAATTAACACAGAGCTGATTTTGCCTGCCGTTAATAAATTTGCAAAGGAATCGCCTCACTTTTTCCCAGATGATTTGCCTACGGATCAGCCCGAAAAGATATGGCTTGCGGAAATCGTCAGGGAAAAAATTCTCCGCACTATGCAGGAGGAAATCCCTCACGGTGTGGCGGTAGAAATCGAAAGCCTTGACGAAACCAAAACAAACAAGGGAGAAAACATTGCAGATATAAGCGTGGTTATAATCTGCGAAAAAGCTTCTCATAAGGGTATGCTTATAGGCAAGCAGGGGGCGACGCTTAAAAAAATAGGATCTATGGCTCGTGAGGATTTAGAGGATTATTTCGGCACAAAGGTTAATATGAAGCTGTGGGTTAAGGTTAAGGAGGATTGGCGCAACAGGGAAGGCTATATTCTTGAATTGGGCTTAGGCGCAGAGGGCTGATGTTAGTTACGGTTGAAGGGATTGTTATCGGGAAGCGTGATATAGGTGAAAGCAATTGCTTTCTCGATATACTTACAGAGGAATACGGAGTGATAGAAGCTACCGTTCACGGGGCAAAAAAAATCGGCAGCAGCAGTATGTCGGCCGCAGGTCTTTTTTCCTATTCTAAGTTTTGTTTTAACAAAAACAATTTAAGGTATACCTTAAACAGTGCCGAACCGAAATGCAGCTTTTTCGGTTTATCTTCAGACCTAAAAAAATTCAGTCTTGCGGTTTACCTTGCCGATATTATAAAATATACATCGGCGGCAGAACAAAAAAGCGGGGACATTCTGCGTTTTTTTG
>DNUB01000074.1:4584-7590 GCA_003508605.1 Oscillospiraceae bacterium
CCATTACTCTTTTTAGGTTAGAAAAAGAAGCGTCAGACTGTGATCTTATAAAGTCCGTGTTTGAGTTCAGAATAGCGTCTATGCTGGGTTTTCTTCCTGACCTGAGAGCCTGCCGCAGCTGCGGAAAATTTATAAACGGCGATATGTTTTTTTCTTATGAGAACAACAGCCTTGTTTGTGAGGCGTGTAGGGAAGCCGAAAATAATCCGGGGGAAGAAATAAAGCCTCTTACCCCTCAGCTCCTGCATACTGTGAGATATGTTACATATTCGGCGGTTGAAAAGGTTTATGGTTTTTCGTTAAAAGGGGAAACGAGAAAGGATTTTTTTGAATTTGCCGAAAACTATTTATTGAGGCAGCTGGGAAGAAGCTTTAATACGCTTGATTATTACAAAAAAATATAAACCCTGTTTTAGTCATTTGTATTTGAAGCGAACAGGCGGATATTCGGTTCGCCGTGAAAAATATCTTAACAGCCTCGGAAGCCGTGTAAGCATTCGTCAGCTCACCGAAGCTGCAGTTTATTAAAAGAGAGATTATAGAAGGAATTACAAAAAATGAATAAGGAATATAAAAAATTGGATTTAGACAAGGTTTTGACCTTGTTATCTGAAAACGCTTGGAGCGATGTGTGTAAGGAACAGTGTCTTAAAACGGAACCGATCCTTGATCTGGAGCTGTGCAGAAAAGAGCTAAAAAAAACCGATGACGCTTTTGTTTTATCAAGCAAATTCGGCACTCCCCGATTCAGCAATATTAAAGACGTGTGCGGCTGTGTGAAAAGGGCTTACGGCGGAGCAACGCTTTCTTTAAGGGAGCTGCTTGATATTTCCGCCGTTCTTAGGGAGATCTCGGGACTTTGCAGCTGGTATTCCCAATGCTCGGGAATAGAAAACTCCCTGCAGGAATATTTTGAATTGCTCGTACCGAAAAAAAGCTTGCAGGAAGCGATAGACAATGCAATTTTATCGGAAGAAGAGATATCCGACAGCGCAAGCCCGGAGCTTTCACGAATACGCCGCTCCATTGCTCGCCAAAGCGCAAATATCAGGGAACAGCTGAACAAGCTTATAAAAAACCAGGAAACAAAAAAGTTTTTGCAGGAAAGCCTTATCACCCAAAGAGACGGACGATTTGTAGTGCCTGTTAAGGTGGAGCATAAGTCGGAAATAAACGGACTTGTGCATGATGTTTCCTCAAGCGGCGCAACGCTGTTTATCGAACCCATAAGCGTAGTTGAAGCCAACAATGAAATCAGGGTTTTGGAGGCGCAGGAGCAGGCGGAAATTGAGCGCATTATAAAAAGCCTTTCTCAAGAGGCGGGGGAGTGCTCGGAGGACATTATTACAGGCTACACCAATGCTTTAAGGCTTGAACTGTACTTCGCCAAAGCCAACTTTGGCGCAAAAATGAAAGGAACTACGCCTGAAATCACAAAAGAGCCGGTTTTATTCTTGAACAAAGCAAGACACCCTTTAATTGATCATAAAACCGTTGTTCCTATAACGATAGAATTAGGTACGACATATAGCTGCCTTATTATAACAGGTCCCAACACCGGCGGAAAAACCGTATCAATAAAGACTGCAGGGCTGCTTGCTCTTATGGCGGAATGCGGTTTGATGATTCCTGCCGCCGACGGCAGCAAAATCGGGTTATTTAACGGAATAAGAGCGGATATAGGCGATGAGCAAAGTATTGAACAAAGCTTATCTACCTTTTCCTCACATATGAATAATATTATAAATATTTTAAAGGATTGCGGCAGCGGTTCGCTTATTTTGCTTGACGAATTGGGTTCGGGTACGGATCCTGTTGAAGGCGCAGCTTTGGCTGTGTCGATTCTCAAAACCTTAAAGGATAAGGGCTGCTTTATTATAGCCACCACCCACTACCAAGAGGTAAAAATGTTTGCCATTGAGGAGGAGGGAGTTGAAAACGCATGCTGCGAGTTTGATGTTGCAACCTTGCAGCCGACTTATAAGCTGATTATCGGCGTTCCCGGAAAATCCAACGCCTTTGCCATTGTTCGCCGTCTCGGAATGAATGAGGATATAATAAATTCAGCGCGATCTCTTGTAGGCGAAGAAAACAAGCGTTTTGAGCGTGTTGTGGAGGATCTGGAAAGATCGAGGCAGGAGCTGGAATTGTTAAAGGAGAGTATAGCCAAGGAGCAGCGCAAAACGGCGGAGCTGACTGCACAGATAGAAAAAGAACGTACAGAAGCGGAAAAGGCAAAGGAATTTGAAATATCAAAGGCACGTCAGCAGGCAATGAGCATTGTTGAAGAGGTGAGATTTGAAGCAGATTTGCTTATGGAGAATTTGGAGAAGCTTCGCAAGGAAAAAGCGGCTGCAGATTTTGCGGAAAAAGTGAAATCCGCTCATTCAAAGGTCAATTCCACGCTCAATAAAATGTATGATATTGCTAATCCCGTTACAGAAAAGAAAAACGAAAAGTATCAGCTTCCGCGTGCATTAAAGCTCAACGATAAGGTTATTCTTACGGATATTGATAAGGAGGGAACCGTTGTTTCTCTTCCGGACGGCTCAGGGAACTGCTTTGTTATGGTGGGAATCATCCGAACCAAAACAAATATAAGCAATTTAAGATTACAGGAGCAGCAAAAGAACAGTTCACCAAACAAGAAGGGAACTAAGGGAAGCGTCACAAGATCCGTTCAGTCAAATGCTACAAGGAAATCGAGTATGGAGCTTGATATCAGAGGAATGACCTCCGACGAGGGAATTATGGAGGTTGACGGATTTATTGACAGCTGCATTATGAGCGGCATAAAAATTATTACCGTAATTCACGGAAAGGGAACTGGTGCATTAAGGGAAGCCGTTCACCGTTTTTTGAAGCAAAACAAATATGTTAAAAGCTATCGTCTTGGAGTTTACGGAGAGGGCGAAGCGGGGGTTACAGTAGTGGAATTAAAATAATGGCAGGAAAAATTGTCTGCTTTCAATCAGGATTAGTATTAGGGCGTATCTGAAAACTAAG
>DNUB01000221.1:0-4246 GCA_003508605.1 Oscillospiraceae bacterium
CAAAGATTGTCTGCTTTCAGTCAGGTATTAGTATTAACTCTATTTTTAACCGCTTATGGAAAAATATTCAGTTTAAGCTGTTATATTTTATTATCGGAATAAGGAAAATGTGATTTTGGGATTTGTGAAAAATAATATGGCATTTTGTCATATCAGACTGTCGAAAGAGCTTATACGGAAATTTTACGGAAGGAAAAAGGTCTTAGGGAAAAACCATCAGGGTTTTTCCCTAAATTGCAATAATAGTCTTGGGTTTTTCGACAAGCCGATATGACATTTGTCATATTCGTGATTATTTCATACACTTGCATCAAAGCCCCTGCAATGCTAAGATAATTATAAGAAAAAAATATCGTAAAGAAGGGCGAGCTATGGAAACTGTCGTAAAGGTAGAAAAATTAGTTAAAAGGTACAAGGAGCTAATCGCACTTGACCATTTGGATTTGGACATTAAAGAGGGGGAGGTTTTCGGACTGCTGGGACCCAACGGTTCGGGAAAAACCACCTGCATAAACTGCATACTGGATCTGCTTACCTATGACAAGGGAGAAATTACCGTTTTCGGAAAGAAAATGTGCAGCGAAACAAAGGCGAAGATCGGCGTGGTAATGCAGAACGTGGCGGTGCACGACGAGCTTGGCGTAAAGGAAAACATAGATTACTTCTGCGGTCTGTACGTCAGCGACAAAAAGACAAGGGAGCAGTATGTAAGAGAAGCCATTGAGTTTGTGGGGCTGGAGGGCTTTGAGAAATTCCGCCCCAAAAAGCTTTCGGGAGGACTGCTGCGCCGTCTTAACATTGCCTGCGGAATCGCCCATAAGCCGAAGCTGATTATAATGGACGAGCCTACGGTAGCGGTAGACCCTCAAAGCCGCAACAAAATATTGGAGGGCATAGGGGAGCTTAACAGGCGGGGCGCAACCGTAATTTACACCTCCCACTATATGGAGGAGGTAGAGCAGATCTGCACCAGAATCGCCATAATAGACAAGGGCAGAAATTTAGCCATAGGCACCAAGCAGGAGCTTAAGAAGATGATAAAGAATACCGAAACCGTAACGGTGGAGGCGGCGGGCTTAACGGAGGAACAGCTTGCCAAGGTAAAGCAGATGCCTCATTCCTATGAATGCCGCTATGACGGAAATACCCTGACCCTGCTTTACAGCGGCGGCAAGCATAATCTTACCCGCCTGCTTGACTGTCTGCACGGCGAGGAGGTGCCGATAGGAAGGGTTTATTCCCAGCTGCCCACTTTAAACGACGTATTTCTTGAGATCACGGGCAAAGAGCTGAGGGACAGCTGAGGGACGTGCCCTGCGGGCTGCGCAAAGCTCTGTGAATGCCCGTAAGCGTCATATGCCCTCAGGTAAAATTTTAGAAAAGGAGCAGATACTTTGTTACACTGTATAAAATACGAACTGATAAACCTTGTCAGAAATAAAGTGGTGGTTTTCTGGATGTTAGGCTTCCCCATAGTATTGGGCACGCTGTTCTTTGTGGCCTTCGGAAGTCTTGCTGATAAGGAACAGGATTACAAGCACATACCCATAGCGGTAATAGAAAAAGGAAAAGCCCCCGAGGGCTTCGATATCCTGATAGACGCTTTGTCCGAGGGGGAGGAAGCGTTGTTCGACGTCAAAACGGACAGTCCCGAGGAGGCAGAGCAGCTTATGGAAAAGGGAGAGCTGGACGGCATAATTTATGCGGACAGCGAGCTTTCCCTTGAAGTGCCCGGCGGCGCGGGAATAAAATCGGGTATAGTAAAATCGGTGCTGGAAAGCTTTACAAGCCGATACGATATTATTACCTCGGTGGCGGAAAAAAATCCCGAAAAGCTGCCCCAACTGCTGAAAAACCTTGAAGCGGAGGACAATTTTGTAAGCTCCTCCTACAACGATGCAAACAAAGACCCCTATGTTCAGTATTTCTACAATCTGCTTGCAATGGCGGGACTTATGGGCAGCATGATGGGAATGTACTGCGCCATAAATCATCAGGCAAACCTTTCCGCCTTAGGCGCAAGAGTAGAGGTAAGCCCGATGAGCAAAATAAAGGACATTTTGTCCTCCCTTACCGCCACCCTGCTGCTGCACAATATTTTTACCGATATAGGGGCGGCATACCTTGTATTTTTGCTTAAAATAGATTTCGGCGTACCGTTTTGGGTAATAATTGCGGTAAATTTCCTCAGCACCCTTATAGGCGACTGTATGGGCTGCTTTGTAGGCTCGGTATCCACCATGAAGGAGGGAGCGAAAAACGGAATACTTTTGGCGGTCTCCCTCGGACTGTGCTTTTTAAGCGGGCTTATGTTCGGCGGAATGAGACTCGTAATCGAGGAAAATCTGCCGATAATAAACCGTATAAATCCTGCGGCGGTAATAGTGGACTGCTTCTATTCCCTTTGCGTTTACGGCAGCTATGAAAAGTTTTGGGGCAACGTGCTGGTGCTGGCGGTATGGTGCGCCCTGCTTTTAGCCGGCTCCTTTGCCGCTACCAGAAAACGCAGATACAAAAGTCTTTAAAGGAGGAATAAAAAAATGGTTTTTAAGGCATATTTAAAGCTGATACCCTCCCATTTAGGCTCAGTGATAATGTATATGGCGATATTCTTCTTTATGGTAAATATGGTCGTTGCAGGCACCGACGGCATAAGCTCGGGTTCGGGCAGCATTGACGGCTTTACCTCCCTTGTGGCGGTAAACGACCTCGATAAGTCGGAGGAAAGCGAGGCTCTTACGGAATATCTGAAAAAATCCGATAACATAAAGCTTGCGGAAATAGATTTCGAACGTGAAAACGCCGTTCAGGACAGCATTTATAACCGTAAGGCGGAATATGTTCTGATCATAAACAAGGGCTTTGCCGAAAATCTTAAATCGGGAAATTATGAGAACATACTGTCCTCGGAGGTCATTCCGGGCAGCTCCTCGGAAATGTTTGTGGGAAACGAAATAGATTCCTATATGGCGGCGGTGAAGCTGTATCTTACCGGAGGCTATGACAGCGTTTCCGCCTGCAGGGAGGCGGCAAAAACCCTGGAAAAGGGCGTTGAAGTAACCGACTATAAGCAGGAGCAGGGCTGGAACGACGAAAACAAGGAGGCGTATCTGTTTTACAACTTCGTACCCTATGTAATGATTATGATGGTTCTTTCCATACTCGTTCCCACCCTTTCCACCTTCTTTAACGACGAAATGAGGAGCAGAAGCCTTTGCTCCCCCATAACCCCCGCAGCCTACACGGCGCAGGTGATAGGAGGGGCGTTTGTGGTAAGCTTAGGCATATTCGCTTTTCTTATATTAACGGGAATAGCGGTGGCAAAGGGCAGACTGTTCAATGAGATGAGCGGCTGGTCGCTGCTTCAGATGTTCGTGTTCACCATGTTCGTGCTTGTTTTGTCGGGGCTTATAGGAGTTTTATGCTCGGGCAGGAAAAAAGCCGCAAATTATGTTACCTCCATTGTCTCCAATATCCTCGGCTTGGGCATGAGCTTTATGTGCGGAGTTTTCGTAAAGCAGTCCCTTTTGGGAGAGGGTATACTTAACGCAGGCAAGCTGCTGCCCGTTTACTGGTACGTAAGGGGCAACAATATGATAATGGGCGGCGACGGACAGGTCTTTGACAAAAAAGAAGTAATAATATGCATACTGATACAGCTTTTGTTCGTAGCTGCGGTATTTTCGGCGGCTCTGCTGGCTGCGGTGGTGAAAAAGGGCAAAAGGTCGGATAAATAAAGCAGAGTTATCAGTTTCAACAAAAAAATCAAAGAAATACAAGGTAAATATTGTAAAATTTTGAACTTGAATTATTTATTTGAACGGAATATAATAGATGCAGTGATAAAAAAAGAGATCCCGGAAAAAATATGAACAAAAATATGGAGGATATTAAAATGAAGCTTAAAAGAATTTTAGCTGCCGCTGCCGCAACCCTGATGGCAGTAAGCACAATGGCTGTTGCTTCCTTTGCGGAAGCTGCCGATACAGAAGCAACCACCGAGGCTGTTACCACCGCTGCCGAGACTGCTGAAGAAACCGCTGCCGAGACCACGGCTGCCGAGACCGAAGCAGGCACCGCCGCAGGAACCGAAGCTGCAGGCACAACCGCCGCAGCAGGCGATGTAAACAAGCCCTCTACCGACAAGAACCAGCCTAACACCGGCGTTACCGGCATTGCTGTAGTTGCAGGTCTTGCCGCTGTTTCCGCAAGCGTTGTTGTAATCGCTAAGAAGAGAAAGTAATTT
>DNUB01000221.1:4528-4737 GCA_003508605.1 Oscillospiraceae bacterium
ATCGCTAAGAAGAGAAAGTAATTTCGGCATTATGAAATTATGAAAAGATTCCGTCGTTAAAGCGGCGGAATTTTTTTCGGTTTTCCTTGCATAAAAAGGCTGTGAACGCTGAAAGGGTTCGGTTACTTAAATAAAGCAAAAAAACTAAAAAACCGTGATTTTACATAAATTTACACGAATTTTATAGCAGTTTCAACTAAAAATATAAT
>DNUB01000100.1:0-3695 GCA_003508605.1 Oscillospiraceae bacterium
CCAAAGCTCCGCAAGGATGCGGAGCTATCAAAGCGGTCATAAATCCCTAAGACCCCTTTCATATAGGCGGCGAAAAAAACCGTGTTAAAGTATTGACAATCAGCCGAAAATATGTTAATATACCAATATTGTAAAATATCAAAAAGGCTGCGATAAGGAGCGGAAGGTTCGGAAGCCCGCAGAGAGCCGTCGGTTGGTGTAAGACGGCGGCGGAGGTTCCTTCTAAATCACCTTTGAGCCTTCCGTCGATGCTTGAAAAATTCGCTGATTTTTTCATTCGTAGAACGGAACGTGTCCTCACGTTACAGGGGGAGGCATTGACTGATGCCGATGAGCGGGCGTTGCTTTGCGGCAATGTCAATAAGAGTGGTACCGTGGAAGCTGTGACTTTCATCTCTTTTGAGATGAAGGTTATTTTTATATTACCCGCTATTCGTACGCCTTCATCTCAGAGGCTGTTCTTATACTGTTCTTTAATCGAATTGCAGTCCATGCGAATCTTGCCGAAATCTTATATTTTGGCAGCCGCCTTTTAATACGGCATCAACAATAGATCTGTCTATTGCGTTAAGGATTATGTGTATTTTTAACCTTTTTATGAAAATGGAGGCAGTAATGAAAAAAATAGAAATTTTTGACTCGACTCTTCGGGACGGTGCGCAGGGAGAGGGCATCAGCTTTTCCGTCGACGACAAGCTGAAAATCCTGCAAAAATTGGACAGCTTCGGAATAACCTTTGCCGAAGCGGGAAATCCCGGTTCAAACCCCAAGGATCTGGAATTTTTCAAAAGAGCAAAAAGCCTTGAGCTAAGCAACACCAAGCTGGTGGCCTTCGGCTCCACCAGACGGAAAAATCTTACCTGCGAGGAGGACGAAAACCTGAATGCGCTTCTTACCGCCGAAACGGAGTATGTATGCGTTTTCGGGAAAAGCTGGAAGCTTCATTCGGATATTATTTTGGGCGCATCGGCAGAGGAAAATTTCAAAATGATAAGCGATACGGTAAGCTATCTTACAGAAAAAGGGAAAAAGGTAATCTTTGACGCCGAGCATTTTTTTGACGGCTATAAGGACAATCCCGAATTTGCTCTTCGGGCCGTAAGGGCGGCGGAAAAGGCGGGAGCGGTAACGGCGGTTCTCTGCGATACCAACGGCGGAGCTTTTCCCGAAGAAATAGAGGAGATCACGAAAAAGGCTGCGGAAGCGATCCGCATTCCCGTGGGGATACACTGTCACAACGACATAGGCTGTGCGGTCGCCTGCACCATGGCGGCAGTAAAGGCGGGAGCGGCGCATATTCAGGGCACCTTTATCGGCATCGGCGAACGCTGCGGAAACGCCAATCTTTCGGTTATTATTCCTAATTTGCAGCTGAAAAAGGGCTATGACTGCGTGCCGGGAGAAAGCATGGAGCAGCTTACTCCCACCGCCTGCTATATTGCGGAAATTGCCAACACAAAGCTGGCGGGAAGCATGGCTTATGTGGGAAGAAACGCTTTCGGTCATAAGGGCGGTATGCACGCCGACGGAGTAGCGAAGGAGCCGAAAACCTTCGAGCATATTCCCCCCGAAGCCGTGGGAAACGAACGGAGCTTTCTGCTTTCCGAGGTAAGCGGCAGAAGCACGGTTCTGTCTAAGCTGGCTTCATTCGACAAAAGTCTTGATAAAAACAGTCCCGAAACCAAAAGAATTATGGATAAGCTGAAAAAGCTGGAAAACATTGGCTATCAGTTTGAAGCGGCGGGAGCAAGCTTTGAGCTTTTGGTGTTAAAGGAGCTGGGACGTTTTAAGCCCTTTTTCAGAATAGACCATTTTAATGTGGTGTCAAGCCAGAATTACGGCACATTCGGACTTGAAAAGGCCGATGCCATGGTTAAGGTCAAGGTGGGAAACAGGTACGAGATAACCGCAGACGAGGGGGACGGACCCGTAAACGCCATAGACAAGGCAATAAGAAAAGCTCTTGAGGTTTTTTATCCTCAGCTTAAGCGCACTCATCTTATCGACTATAAGGTAAGAGTTATTGCAAAGGGCGACAGCACTGCGGCGGTAACAAGAGTACTTATTGAAAGCACCGACGGAGAAAAGGTCTGGACCACGGTCGGAGCGTCAAAGGACGTAATAGACGCCAGCCTTTCCGCCCTTCTCGACGCTATAAACTACTATTTGTATCATACGGCGGAGGAAGCAGGCAGCCTGTCGAATAAGAACTGCTGAAAAAGCCTTGCAAAAATTCAAAAAAAATTATATAATAATAGAAGAACAGGTCCCCATAAGAACTGCATACGATTTTTCGGCAAAGCACGGAAAACCGCCGCTAAAAGCTTTTGACAGAAAATTTATGCGCAGCTCTTGTGACGACGGGTTCGGAGAAAGGAAGAAAAGAATATGGGAATGACTATGAGCCAAAAGATTTTGGCAAGGCATGCGGGTCTTGACGAGGTAAGAGAGGGTCAGCTTATCCGTGCAAAACTGGATATGGTGCTGGCTAACGATATTACAGGTCCCGTGGCAATCAATGAATTTAACAAGGCGGGCTTTGAAGGAGTTTTCGACAAAAGCCGCATAAGCCTTGTAATGGATCACTTTGCACCCAACAAGGATATCAAGGCGGCCGCACAGTGCAAGCAGTGCCGCAGCTTTGCGGGCAAGTACGATATAGTGAACTTTTACGATGCGGGAGATATGGGCGTCGAGCATGCTCTGCTTCCCGAAAAAGGACTTATCGCTCCCGGAGAATTATGCATAGGCGCAGACAGCCACACCTGCACCTATGGCGCACTGGGCGCATTTTCCACCGGCGTAGGCTCAACGGATATGGCGGCAGGTATGGCGACGGGGGAGGCTTGGTTCAAGGTTCCCGCAGCTATCCGCTTTAATCTTCACGGAAAGCTCAGACCCTATGTTACGGGAAAGGACGTTATTCTCCATATTATCGGTATGATAGGCGTTGACGGCGCACTGTACAAAAGTATGGAGTTCGGCGGCGAGGGTCTTGCCGCACTTACCGTTGAGGACAGGCTTTGTATGGCCAATATGGCTATTGAAGCGGGGGCGAAAAACGGTATATTCGAGGTTGACCGACAGACAACGGATTATGTAAAGGAACGCACCAACCGGGAGTTTGAGGTATTTGCGGCAGACGAGGACGCCCTTTATTCCCAAATTATCGACATTAACCTTGACGAGATCGAGCAGACCGTTGCTTTTCCTCATCTTCCCGAAAATACCAAAACGGAAAAGGATTGGGGCGAGGTAAAAATCGATCAGTCGGTTATCGGTTCATGCACCAACGGAAGAATCAGCGATATGCGTCAGGCTGCAAGCGTGCTTAAGGGCAAAAGGGTCGCAAAGGGCGTTCGCTGCATAGTGATTCCCGCTACCCAAAAGATTTATTTACAGTGCATACAGGAGGGACTTGCGGAAATCTTTATAAATGCAGGCTGCGTATTCTCCACTCCCACCTGCGGTCCCTGCCTCGGAGGTCATATGGGTATTTTAGCGGCAGGAGAAAGAGCGGTTTCCACCACGAACCGCAACTTTGTGGGAAGAATGGGGCATACGGACAGCGAGGTTTATCTTGCAAGCCCCTACGTTGCGGCGGCAAGCGCACTTGCGGGAAAAATTACCGGATATAAGGGTTAAGCCGGGGAAAAGAGAAACAAACAGAAAAAATAAACAAAGAAAGAAAATAA
>DNUB01000100.1:4049-11015 GCA_003508605.1 Oscillospiraceae bacterium
ATAAACAAAGAAAGAAAATAAACATATACGGCAATAACGGAAATTATAGGAAAGGGAAAGTTATGCTCACACATATTGCTTTATTTAGATTTAAGAAGGATTTGGACGAAAGCGAAAAAAGGCTTGCCTCCGTTAAACTGAAAAGCGGTTTTGAAAACCTGTCGGGAAAAATCGACGGAATGATAGGCATTAAGGTGGAAAACCTTCTTCTTAGCTCCTCAAATGTAGATATGGTGGTAATGGCGCAGTTTGAAACCAAGGAAGCACTGCAGAATTATCACACAAGTCCCCTTGCCTTTAATTTCAGGAATGTTCTTGACGCAAGTCTTGAAAAAACGTATACGGCTGACTTTATCGACTAAAACGAAATGATCTGAAAGGAGAGATACAGGGCTTGTACGGCAAGAGCCTTGTATCAACTGAGAATATGAACGCACACGGTTTGGTACATAAATACGGCGACAATGTGGATACCGATGTAATTATCCCCGCAAGATATCTTAACACAGCCGACCATAAGGAGCTTGCCGCTCACTGTATGGAGGATATAGACAAGGAATTTGTAAATAAAGTAAAGCAGGGCGATATTATGGTAGGGGAAGCCAATTTCGGCTGCGGCAGCTCCCGTGAGCACGCACCTATCGCCATTAAGGAATCGGGTATCGCCTGCGTAATTGCGGCTACCTTTGCCAGAATTTTCTACCGCAACGCAATAAATATCGGACTTCCCATTTTGGAATGTCCCGAAGCGGCAAAGGAGATAAAAGCGGGGGACGAAGTAGAGGTGGATTTTGACACGGGCAGGATAACGGATATCACCGCCGGAAAAACCTTTACCGCCGAGCCTTTTCCCGAATTTATAAAGGATATTATAAATAAGGGAGGACTGCTTAATTCCATTAAGGCGGGAAATAAAGCAGAAAATTAAAACGGTAACAGCGAAGGATATCAATTATGGCGGACTATAAAAAAACAAGCGTTTTTATCAGCCTGATACTGCGCCACAAGCCCGAAACCATAGGCATCTCTTTGGACGAACACGGCTGGGCGAAAACAGACGAACTGATAGAGGGAATAAACAAGACCAAGGGCTGCAGTATAGATTTTGACGTTCTCAGCGAAATAGTCCGCACGGACGGCAAGCAGAGATACAGCTTTAACGAGGACAAGACCAAAATCCGCGCCAATCAGGGACATTCGGTAAAGGTTGATGTGGAATTAAAGGAAGCCGAACCTCCCGAACAGCTTTTTCACGGCACAGGCGAAAGGTTTGTCCCGGCAATCCGCAAGGAGGGTTTAAAACCGCAAAGCAGGCTGTATGTTCATTTGTCGAAGGATAAGGAAACTGCGGAAAAGGTAGGCGCAAGGCACGGAAAACCCCACGTTTTCTTTGTTCATTCGGGAAAGATGTACAGGGCAGGGTATAAGTTTTATCTGTCCGAAAACGGAGTATGGCTTACAAAATCCGTTCCTCCCGAATTTTTGGGGGAACGCCTTTGATTGGGATATGGATTCAATGAGGGGCTTTGATGTGTTTGTCAGACAGGTGCGGATACTGCCAATCAAGCTGAATTAAAAAGGTGCAATGAAAAAGTGAATAATAACTACATATGCAAGATAGCTTCTTTAGACGAAATGAATGTAAAATGGGATTATGAAATCGCAAACCATCCCGACAGCCAAGGTAATTGGATTATTTGGAAAAAGGGAAGCATTGAAAACTTTAAAAACGGCGATATAATCCCTTATTACGGAATATTTGACGGGAAAATAATTTGCGAGGCAACGGCTGTGTTAAATCCCCGAAAAGTTCAAAATTGCGAAGGATTGGTTGGAGCCGATACTGTTTATTTATCCGCATTCAGGACAGTTGAAGAATATAGGGGAAAAGGATATTTTTCGTCGCTGTTAAAATTTATGCTTGCGGATTTAAAGAAAAGGGGATATGTCAGAGCCACACTGGGCGTTGAACCCTCGGAAAAGGATAACAAAAGTATGTATGAGCATTTCGGCTTTGTCGATTATATTAAGTCCGCAAAGGAAGAATATCCCGACGGAACGGTTATTGATGTGGATTATTACGGGAAGCAGCTTTAATGATTTTACAAATACTCATAAAAAATTTCAGAATAAATCAATAAAATTTAAAATTTAATTTGCTGGTTTGGATAAGCTTTTTGAAAAAGCAAGCTTATACCCGTTATTGCTTTTGAATGCGGAGCAGGCGGGGGCCGCTTGTCATACGGGCAGCTGCAGTTGTTTTTTCAATAAGATATACGATTGATTCTAAAGAATAAAGAAAGGATAAACGGCTATGACCAAAAATATAGCGGTAATCAAGGGCGACGGTATCGGCCCCGAAATTGTAGGCGAAGCCATGAAGGTATTGGATAAGGTGGGGGAAAAGTTCGGTCACACCTTTAATTACACACAGGTTCTTATGGGAGGAATTGCCATTGACGAAACGGGCGTTCCTCTCCCTCAGGAAACCGTGGACAAGTGTCTTGCCTCCGACAGCGTTCTGCTGGGGGCGGTAGGCGGTCCGAAATGGGATAAGGGAGAGGGAGGCATGCGCCCCGAAGCAGGGCTTTTGGGCATAAGGGGAGCTTTAAAGCTGTTTGCCAATATCCGCCCTGCTAAGCTGTTAAAGCCCCTTGCTTCCGCCTGTCCCTTAAAGAGCGATATCACCGACAACGGGCTTGACCTGGTAATAGTTCGGGAGCTCATCGGCGGCGCATATTTCGGGGAAAAGAAGACCTGCGTCAACAGCATCGGAAACAAAACCGCTTCCGATCTGATGATATACAGCGATTATGAGATAGAGAGAATTTGCAGGGTTGCTTTCGACATGGCAAGAAAACGCAGAAAAAAGGTTACCTCTGTGGATAAGGCAAATGTGCTTGACAGCTCACGGCTTTGGAGAGAAATTTCTCACAAGGTTGCGGCGGAATATCCCGACGTGGAATTTTCGGATATGCTGGTGGACAACACCGCTATGCAGCTGGTAAGAAATCCAGCTCAGTTTGACGTAATAGTTACCGAAAACCTGTTCGGCGATATTCTTTCCGACGAGGCAAGCATGATCACCGGCTCTTTGGGAATGATTCCCTCCGCAAGCTTAGGCGAGGGCAGCTTAGGGCTTTATGAGCCTATTCACGGCTCCGCCCCCGACATTGCGGGACAAAACAAGGCAAATCCCATAGCAACCGTTCTTTCCGCCGCTATGATGCTTCGTTACAGCTTCGATATGCAGGCTGAGGCCGACGCAATCGAGGCTGCGGTAGACAGTGTGCTTGAGGGCGGCGTTCGCACGGGAGATATTATGAGCGAGGGCATGACTCTTGTGAGCTGCTCCGAAATGGGAGACAGGATCGCTGACGAGATTTAGCGTTGCCCCTTATTGAATTATTTAACGAAAAAGCCGAGGACTTACGCCCTCGGCTTTTCTAACGTCAAATTCTTTTAAACTGATTTTAATACAGGCAGTTTATCCCTTATTATGACGTTTACTTAGCTGTGTCACCGCACAGCTTTTCCAAGTCATACACGGTAAACACCGTTTTTGCTCCTTCCCTTTTTAATGACTCGGTATTGATTTTTATATCGGTAGCATTTGTCAGAAAATTAAATGCACCGTCACACTCGTAAATCTTTGTTGAGGTGTATTTATCGTAACACTGTATTTTGTCGGAGATAATCCGTCTGACCGTTTTTTCAAGATTTGTTCCTCCCGAGCAGTACAGCGTTTTGATACCTCTGTCAAGAAACAGTTTTAATATTTTTTCCTTAATGTTATCCGTGGACATCAGCTTTAACACGAGATAATATGTCTGAGCCAATTCGTCGTACTTAGCTCGGGAAATATTGGCATGGGCTGCCGCATACTTATTCTCCGCTTTTTTCATTTCCTCGGGGTATTTTTCATGCATCATTTTATACAGGTCGCACAGTAAGACATCGTCCTTTTTTTCCACCAATCGGTATAAATAGTCAAAGTGATTCTTCCTGTAATAATCCACGTCAAAAACCTCGGACATTGCGTCAAGCTTATCATAGTAATCCAGCGCAAGCAAGCCTCTCAGACATTTATTGCAGTAGAATTTTGAACAGTTCTTTTTTTCCTGATTCCAGCAAGGGTGAAGCCACTTTCTTGCCGGTTCATAGTCCGCCAGCTCGACGGTTTTTTGTATCCTGCTTATCGAGCCGGAGCTGTAAACGCTGAAATCGGGCACGTTAAGCGTATGCATTATCAATAATTCGGTGGTATAGGTGTCTTCCGATGAATTTCCTTTTAAATTAAAATGCGTAAAGGGAAGCGAATTTGCAAAATAATATATTCGCCAAAGTTTTTTCAGCAAAAGAACATGCGCCAGAGTTT
This sequence comes from Oscillospiraceae bacterium, assembly GCA_003508605.1. Lineage (GTDB taxonomy): Bacteria > Bacillota > Clostridia > Oscillospirales > Ruminococcaceae > Ruminiclostridium_E. The sequence goes on from DNUB01000100.1 coordinate 8,428, forward strand.
TGTAGGTGTGCACCGTATAATGATAATAAAATCTTCCCAGGTAAGCGTAAAGATTGCTGTACATTTTTATCAGGGGCTTATTGAAGTACCTTGCCGCTTCTTCGTATCGGTCGATGCTTGCCTTATTTTTTTCTTCCCAGCCGTAAATGCTGTCCTCATTATGGGTTTTTAAGTCAATGCTGTTATTGGCGATCATAAAGTGAGTGATTTCCATATCTTTATAAACGGAGCCGGGATCCGTATATTTCATAATCGTGTACATGGAATCCACACCCAAAGATATGCCCGTTCCGACAGCTTCTCCGCCGATAGGGGAGTTATCCACGGGAGCAATCACCTTAATGGGGTGAAGCCTGCTGTCTCCCATCACCAGGTGAGGAATCAGAATGGTGTTTATGTTATGTAAAAGAGCCTCCGTTACGGGAGCTTCACAGATAATGTCATAGCCCTTTCTTATGGCGAGGGGGAGCGTTATAACCACAAAAGCGTCCGAGCGTTCGTCGCAAAGATACTGTTCGTATTCCTCATACACCTGACAAAAAAGCTTCATTTCTTTTCCGTTTTCGACAATATCCGACTGAATAACGGCCGTATTACCCTTCTTGGTTATATATGGTCTGCCTATCCTTATTTCATTCATTTTAAAGCAATCTCCTTTTTCTGAAGTCATTGCCCCATAACAGACCCCTCTTACGTTACTCAAGCATCATTCAGATATTCCTCAAGGGTAATTTTTCTTTTAGTGATTTCCGCGGCGGTTTCCCTGCCCACATATCTGAAATGCCAAGGCTCCCAGTCATATCCGGTAATATGCGTTTTTCCGTAGGGATAGCGTATTATAAAGCCGTAATCGGCACAGTGATCGCAAAGCCATCTGTATTCGGGAGTTTGAAAGAAACGTCTGTAAGGACCTTTTTTTAGAGTGAGTGTTAATATATCAACGGCAAGCCCCGTATGATGCTCGCTTGCTCCGGGCGGTGCACAGACTTTCGATCGTTCACCCCCCCCCGCTATGAACAAACGCTCCTGGGTGGAGTAGCTTCTGTATGCCGAGTCAATATAAAAATCAAGACCTTCAGCCAATGCGTCCGCCTTCATTTTCAGATATGCAATATGCGCACTTCTCTTTATCAGACGTTCCGTACCCTGAACTGCAACCATATCAACAGGCGTGTAAGAGCGTGATATCAAATTATTTCGGTTTACAAGCACCAAAATATTTCCGTCGTCGGCGTCGAGAGCGGAGGGCTTGTTTAATTTTTCGTTCATAAACGGTTTTATTCCTCCAAAGCTAATTCAATGATCCTTTCAATTATCTGTCCGTAAGTAAAGCCTTTATGAATAAACATTCCGGGATACAGGCTGTTGGCGGTAAAGCCGGGTATGGTATTTACCTCGTTAAAAACGATCTCTCCCGACTCGGATACAAACAAATCGACTCTTGCAAAGCCCTTGCAGCCAAGGATTTTATAAAGCTTTTTTGCGTCCTCTGTAATTTTTTCGCTTGTTTCCTTGTCAACCCTGGCGGGTATATGCACCTTTGTGGATTTGTGGGTGTATTTTTCGGTAAAATCAAAGAAGCCGTCCGAAAGCTCGATTTCGCACAGGGAGCCTGTTTCAAGGGCGTCGTTTCCCATAACCGCACAGCTGACCTCAAAGCCCGTAATATTTTCCTCCACCAACACGGTATCGTCATATTCAAAGGCATTCTCCACTGCGTCAAGAAGCTCCGATTCCCCTAATACCTTTGTTACTCCGAAGGACGAGCCTGCTTTTACGGGCTTCACAAATACTGGATAGCCGATTTCGGAAATCTCCGAATACAGAGCCTGCTCCGTAAAATTCTTTCGCAGCAAAACCGATCGGGGCGTTTTTACTCCCACGGTATCGGCAAGCATATGAGCGGTGTATTTATCCATACAAAGTGCGGAGGCGATAAGCCCGCAGCCCACAACGGGGATACCTGCAAGCTCAAAAACGCCCTGAACCGTGCCGTCCTCTCCGTTTTTGCCGTGAAGAACGGGAAAGGCTGCGTCTATGCGTATTTTTTCGGTTTTGTCATTGCGGAACAGGATAATACTATGCTCGGAACGGTTAGGCGAAACCGCCGCAGGGCAGCAGTCGCTTTCGCTGCACCAGGTATCGTCGGGGATCTTCTTTATATCTCCTGCGAAATAATACCAATCTCCCGTTTTGGTGATTCCAATCATTACCGGCTCGTATTTATCGCCGGGAAAGCTGTTCAGCACGTTGTACGCCGACTGCAGGGACACCTCGTATTCCGAGGAACAGCCTCCGAACAGTACGGCAATTCTTTTTCTTTCCATATTTATTTCTCCTCCTAAAAATGCTTAAAGGGCTATTTTCACAAAAGCGGCGTGCGGATCTCCGAACGGAAGCTTCCACAGAAAATTCATGCGCAAATACTATGGATTCAAGCCCTTTGTCTCCTGAATAAGCTTAATGTATGAGTCCGGACCTAAAAACTTGTTGTTCATATCCGGCTTAGAGAAAATTTTGGGCTTTTCCATTACCACCACGCTGTTTGCGGGCACGTCCTCGACTACAATGCAGTTTGCGCCTATTCT
>DNUB01000048.1:0-1833 GCA_003508605.1 Oscillospiraceae bacterium
CTTTTGGTGTCACCCTAAGCCCCGCAGGAGCGTGCCTCGTTGCAAAACGGAAAAGGCAGCGGTGCGACCGCAGAACGTAAAAATCACCAAAAGCCAAACGCTGTAAAAAAAGCAACGCAGTAAAAAAGCCAACGCAGTAAATCAGCCCACCGCAAGGTGAAAATGCTGTTAACAAATCCATTGCGATTTTAGAAGCAGAACCTATATATCAATCTCCATTGACAAATTATATCAAATAGAGTATAGTAATATAGAAATATTTTTTCCGCCGATTTGCAGCAAGCTTATCCCCGCAAAGCGGTGATACTCCCGCTGAAAAATAAAAAATGCGGCTTCAAAAACATATATGGAGGAGCGAATCCGTGAGCAATTGCAGTTTTCCGCATCTTATTGATTTAAATAATTATCCTGTTTCGGCATGGGACAGGATAACCGACCTTGCCATTGATATAAAGCGCAATCCCCGAATTTATATAGGTGCGTGCAGCGGCAGAATTATGGCTACTCTTTTTTACGAGCCCTCTACCCGCACGCAGATGAGCTTTCAGGCGGCTATGCTGAGGTTAGGCGGCGGCATAATAGGCTTTGACAACCCCAACAATTCGTCGGTTGCCAAGGGCGAATCCATAAAGGACACCGCTAAAATCGTCAGCAGCTATTCCGACATTGTCGTTATGCGCCATTTTTTAGAGGGCGCAAGCAAGGCGGCTGCCCTTACCTCCGACTGCCCCATTGTGAACGCAGGCGACGGCGGACATCTTCACCCTACCCAGACCCTTACTGACCTGCTTACCCTTAAGGCGGAAAAGGGAACCCTAAGCGGTCTTACTGTAGGCTTTTGCGGCGACCTGAAAAACGGCAGAACGGTGCATTCCCTTTTAAAGGCACTTTCCTGCTACGAAAATAACAAATTTGTCTTTATCTCCACCGAGGAACTGAAGGTTCCCGATTATATCAAGGATATTGTAAGAGCGGCGGGAAAACGGTATTCAGAAATAAACAATTTGGAGGACGCCATACCCGAGCTTGATATGCTGTACATGACAAGAATACAGCAGGAGCGTTTCAGCTCTGCGGAGGAATACCAAAAGCAAAAGCACGTTTTTTGTCTTGATGAAAAGAAAATGCAGCTTGCAAAAAAGGATATGATCGTTATGCACCCGCTGCCGAGGGTTGACGAGATAGCCGTTTCCGTGGACGGCGACCCAAGAGCGTTATATTTTAAGCAGGCTAACTACGGTATGTATGTGAGAATGTCCCTTGTGCTGTCGGTGCTGTATGAAAATATTGACGCAAAGCCGCTTATAGTCGGAAGGGAATATCCGAACGTCTGCTGCCGTAATCCAAAGTGCATTTCAAATCATGAGACCTCCCTGCCCCATATTTTCAGAGAGAATAACGGAGTTTTGGAGTGCGAGTACTGCGACGGCAGACAAATTTCAAATTAACCGTACAATAAACCTTCGGGGACTGTTAAGCGGTGCCGATCAGATTTGAAGAGGTGAAAAAATGAATATAGCGGTAGTCGGTTTGGGACTGATAGGCGGCAGTATCTGCAAAAGCCTGAAAAAACACACGTTCCATAAGGTAATGGGCATAGATTCCGATAAGGAAACCGTAAGAAAGGCGTTGGAAAAAAACGCCATTGACGAGGAAATAACGGCGGACGGATTAAAGGAATCGGATCTTACGATAATCTGCCTGTACCCTGAAGCAATATGCGGCTTTGTCCGTGAAAATGCGGACAGGTTTAAAAAGGGCAGTATTGTAATTGATACCTGCGGAGTTAAAAAAGCAATAGTGGACGCCTGCACCCCGATTTTAGATGAGCGA
>DNUB01000048.1:2035-2664 GCA_003508605.1 Oscillospiraceae bacterium
GCACCCCGATTTTAGATGAGCGGGGAGTAATGTTTGTAGGCGTTCACCCTATGGCAGGCAGAGAATTCAGCGGCTTTGACTATTCTACCGATATGCTTTTCGATAACGCCAGCTTCATAATTACTCCTACGGAAAATACCCCGCAGATAGCGGTTAATTTGCTCTCAACTCTTGCAGGAAGCATCGGCTTCGGAAAGGTAGTCATAACTACGCCCGAAAAACACGACCAGGTTATAGCATATACCTCTCAGCTTGCCCATGTGGTTTCCAACGCCTATGTTAAAAGCCCGTCGGTTCATGATTTTAACGGATTTTCCGCAGGCAGCTTTATGGATCTTACCAGAGTGGCAAAGCTGAACGAGGATATGTGGACCAGTCTTTTTATGTGCAACAAGGAGGCTTTGCTGTTCGAAATAAACTATATTTTAAAGAGCATTGCCGAATACCGTGACGCAATCAAAAACGACGACAAGGAACGGCTTCGTGAGCTTTTAAAAGACGGAAGAATACTAAAGGAAAAGTGTAACGAGCTGTACAAAAAGTAGGCGGAAAGAGAAAGCGGCAAGACCCTATTGCCGTTTTGCACCGTATAACCGAAACAAAGGAAAAGGAAAAAGGAAAAAGGAAAA
>DNUB01000048.1:2934-6718 GCA_003508605.1 Oscillospiraceae bacterium
AAAAGGAAAAAGGAAAAAGGAAAAAGAATATATATGTCAAGACAAGCAGGAAGCAGCTTTAAAATAGCCTATTGCGGCATCACAACAGCCTTAAGCGTAATTGTAATGCTGGCGGCGCTGATACCCTCATTTACCTATCTTCTGCCTGCCGTATCAGGCATCATTATATGGACCGCTGCGGAACAGCTGGGTAGGAAATGGGGCTTTTTGGCATACGGAGCTTCCGCTTTGCTTTGTTTTATGCTTATTCCCGAAATCGAAGCGGATTTGTACTATCTGTTTTTCTTTGGATGGTATCCGATTATAAAGGAGCTTATAGAAAAGGTTAAGCCCAAAATACTTGCATTTGCCGTTAAGCTTGCCGTATTTAATGCTGCCGTTGTAGCCGCCTTTCAGATCTCATGTCAGATAATGAATCTTGAAGAGATTTTAGAGGGATTGGAGGGCTTTGGCGATATGGCGGTTTATGTACTTTGGGGTGCGGCAAACGCTGCCTTTATTGTGTATGATATTTGCCTTAACAGTCTTTTTATGGCGTTCAGAAGGTGGATAAAGCCTAAAATTTTTCGGAAATTAAAATAAAGGAGAGCTTAAAATGCAAACAATTATAATTGTCTTAGACCCTAAGAAGCTTGCAAATCCTGTTACCGATCTTGCCTATGCCGTACCTGTGGAAATGGAAAAGGAAACGGATGATAAAGTAAGCGACAACGGCTTTGAATATTTTGATGACGACCGTATGGGAATATGGCTTGAAACGGAAAATGCAGAAGAATTTTATCCTAAGGTTATCGAGGTTATGAAGAATAAGGAAATTTGCGGCAACGATCTTTCCCTTACTGCCGAGGTTTATATTTCCAAAGAGGATTGCGCCGAATTTGAAAAATGCCGCAGAGTTTATCCTGTGTAATTTCCGCAAAGAGAAGGAGAAAAACAATTTATGGATTTTAAAAGCAAAATAAAGGACGAATGCTGCGCAGAAGAGTTGGAAGAAATGGTAATCGGTTACATCAAAGCGGGGTTTATGTCGAATGATGAAATATCAGAGGATTGTGTGGAATACATTGAAGATAATTACCCAGATGAATGTGATAATATAACGGAAGCCGACTTGCTTGAAATAATCGAACCGCTTCGCAGGGAATTTCAGAATACCGGAAAGCAAGAAAATTTCTTAAAATTAGAGTCGGCCTTTAAATCTATGAGAAAGCATGGGATTGTGGCGTTGCATTACGCAGGATATACTCAGTCAGAGGGATTTGAAGACTGCAATGAGGCTGCTTCGGAGCTGCATAAAAAGGGAGAAAGGGTTGTCGGCTGCTGCTTCTATACGCAGCAGGATTTAGAATATATCCTGAATGGGTACGGCGGCGTGCTTCGCTTTTCATACGGCAATTACTTTGAAAAGCCGACAGCCGAGGAAATCGGAAAGATAATCGCCGAGGAACTGAGGTCTGCGGGATTTAACGTTCAATGGGACGGAAGCTCCCAATCAAAAATCGAAATTAAGGATATCAAATGGGATAAGCATTACAGCCCCCGAGAGGATTAACGCTCTAAATACCATAGAAACCCTGTAGGCGGATTGCCGAATATTCCGAAAATCTGAAAAAGGCGGAGCTTTAAATGCACTTTGTACAAGCAAAATCCCTCCTTTCCCAAAAATGCGGAATGAACATATACCGAGGCTGTACCCACGGCTGTATTTACTGTGACAGCAGAAGCGAGTGCTATCAGATGAAGCACGATTTTGAGGATATAGAGGTAAAGGAAAACGCCCCCATACTGCTTGAGCGGGAGCTGAAAAGAAAAAGGCATACTTGTATGATAGGCACAGGCGCAATGTGCGACCCTTATATGCATTGTGAGGAAAAGCTTTGTCTTACACGAAAATGCCTTGAAATAATAAATAAATACGGCTTCGGAGTATCCGTGCAAACCAAATCAGACCGTATTTTAAGAGACTGTGAGCTTTTGGCGGAGATAAACGGCAGGAGCAAGGCGGTGGTGAATGTGACGGTGACCACCCTTGACGATAAGCTGTGCGGAATAATCGAACCTGAGGTTTGCCCCTCTTCAAGACGCTTTGAGGTTTTAGACAAATTTCGGAGGCTGGGCGTACCCACAATAGTATGGCTTACTCCCATACTGCCGTTTATTAACGATACGGAAGAAAATATAAGGGGGATAGCAGAGCAGTGCGCCCGCTGCGGAGTTAAAGGGATCGTCACCTTCGGCGGATTTGGACTGACCTTAAGAAGGGGTGATAGGGAATATTTTTACAAATGCCTTGATAAAGACTTTCCCGGAATAAAGGAAAAGTATATCAAAAGGTACGGATTGGATTATGAGCTGCCCTCCGACAATAATAAACGTCTTATGTATATATTTACGGAGCTTTGCGGAAAATACGGCATTATGACCGATACCGATAAGATATTCCGCTATATATTCGACTTTGAGGAGGTATCGGGGCAGCAGCTCAGCTTTTTATAGCAAGGTATTGACACAAACAAATTTTATGAGAAAGGAAAACAAACATGAGGAAAATTATTTCACTGATTTTAGCATGCACATTGGCGGGGATCGGCTTAACCGCCTGCTCGGACGCCGGCGGAAATCAAGGGGCAGACGGAACTAAGGCGTCGGAAAGCGGAAACGGCACGACTGTCGGAACCTCCGTCTCTCCCTCGGAGGAGATATCATATAAGCCCACCGAGGAAAACGTAAAGCTGCTGGGAAGAACCGCCTATATTGACGATGTGCTTTACTGTGGGCTTTCGGGCACGGGCGTGGAGTTTACCTTTAAAGGAACTGAATGCTCCATAACGGTAAAGGGAGATTCGGGCAGCACAAATTCCTCAAATTCCGACAATCAGGCAAGGATCGGCATATATGTAAACGGCGAGCGCATTATTGACGATATGGTGGATAAATCGGAGGAGATTTACAGCGTTATCGACAGCGAGACCGAGGTTGAAGCCACAATATCCTTAGTAAAGCTTTCCGAAGCTGCAAACTCCACCATAGGAATTTCGGAAATCAAAGCAAAGGGCGAGGCTATAAAGCCTACCGCAAGCAAGGATATGCTTGTTGAATTTATAGGGGACTCGATAACATGCGGCTACGGCGTAGACGATCCCGACAAAAATCATCACTTTTCCACAAAAACCGAGGACGTTACCAAGGCTTACGGCTATTTGACGGCTCAAAAGCTGGATGCCGATTACAGTATGGTATCTCTCAGCGGCTACGGAATTATTTCGGGCTATTCGGGAGACGGCAAAAAGGTCGCCATACAGACGCTGCCCCAATATTATGACAAACTGGGCTACAGCTGGAGCGCAAACGGAAGCTTTTCACCCTCTAAGGTGGATTGGGATTTCAGCAAGCGTCAGCCCGATGTTATTGTAGTCAATTTAGGCACTAATGACGACAGCTACACAAAGGACAAGAAGGAGCTGCAGGAGGAATTTTCTGCCGCATACACGGAATTTATCAAACAGATAAGGGAAAAGAATCCCAATGCCAAAATACTTTGTATACTGGGAGTAATGGGGGACAGGCTTTATCCCTATGTTGAAGAAGCGGTAAAACGTTACACGGACGAAACAGGTGAAACCAATGTGTTTTCCTTAAGGCTTGCCCCGCAGTCCGCCAAGGACGGCTACGGTGCGGATTGGCACCCTTCCGAAACCACTCACGGCAAGGTTGCCGATGCAGTTATGCAGGAGATTAAGAAAATTACGGAAGGGTAAACCCTTCAATGAGGGGCAACGCCCCG
>DNUB01000338.1 GCA_003508605.1 Oscillospiraceae bacterium
TCCCCCACTGAAAGGCAGGTTGCTCACGTGTTACTCACCCGTCCGCCACTGATCCGAGGAGCAAGCTCCTCTTCACCGTTCGACTTGCATGTGTTAGGCGCGCCGCCAGCGTTCGTCCTGAGCCAGGATCAAACTCTTTAAAGTTTGTATTTAAAAGCCGTTTCCGACTCTCAAATCTTTTTCTGTCTCTTTCAAACGCTAACTTCTTGCATTTCTGCTTTAGTTTTTGTTTGTCCAGAATTATTACTTGAATTTTCAGGTTACATAATTCTTATCAAATACTGTTCAATTTTCAAGGAGCAGCTCCCTCTCAGAGGACAGCTTATTCATTTTAGCACATCGTCCGAGCTTTGTCAATACCTTTTTGAAAAATTTTTACACTTTTTTCTTCGGATATTTTCCTTTACCCTTTTCAGAGCCTCCTCTTTCGAGTGCCTGATTATTATATCACACTCGCCGTGCTTTGTCAATACCTTTTTTATTATTTTTTCGGCTCTTTTGACATTTTTTTCTTTCCTCGATGAGTGCTTATATATTATATCACCTCCCCGCTTTATTTGTCAACAATCGCAATGTACAATTTGTTCCCTGCTTTTTTCGTTTCTTTTAGGCATTATATGCAAACGGCGGCAAAAACGTATCCTTTTTGCCTCGGTTTTTTTGATTTACAGATTTCCTTTATTCAAAATATTGACGAAAGGGCAGGTATGTGATAGTATAACATAGATTTAGATATACTATATAAATAAAACCGGCAAAACAACTTAAGAAAGCAGGGACATCTTAATGAACACGCCCATACACGATTTTTTGACCGCCTACTCAAGCCGCAGCCCCGTCAGAGCTCATATGCCCGGAGGAAAGACCACGCCCTTCGATATAACGGAAATCAGCGGTGCGGACAGTCTTTTTGAATGCGACGGCATTATAAGGCAGTCGGAGGAAATCGCCTCCTCGCTGTTCGGTTCTCAAAAAACTCTCTATTCCTGCGGGGGCAGCACCTTAGCGATCCAAACAATGCTGGCTCTCGCCAAGGCAGGCAATCCCCAAAAAAACCGCATCGCCGCCTCCCGATACTGCCATAAAAGTCTTGTGTCCGCCTGTGTTTTGCTTGATTTAACCGTAGATTGGATACCCTCGGACTCCTTTTTGTCCTGCAAAGTCACCCCGCAGAACGTCCAAAGGGCTGTCACCGACTCAACCCTCTGTGTTTTTGTTCAAAGCATCGACTATTACGGAGGGGAATGCGACATCGCCGCCGTCTCACAGGTCTGCAAAAAGCGCAATATTCCTCTTCTTGTGGACAACGCCCACGGCGCATACAAGGTCTTTACCCAAAATCACCCTCTTTCGCTCGGTGCGGATCTTTCCGCCGACAGCGCACACAAAACCCTTCCCTGCCTAACGGGAGGAGCTTACCTCCATATCGGCAAAAATGCGCCCAGGGTTTTTTCCTCCGCAGCAAAGGAGATGATGTCCCTTTTCGGCAGCTCAAGCCCCTCATACCTGATTTTGGACAGTCTCGATTTATGCAACAGACACATTGCTTTGGAAAAAAATAAGGCGGAAGAGACCGTCGCAAGGATAGGGGAGCTTAAAGCCCGCCTTGCTGAAATCGGCTATTCTTTAAGGCAAAGCGATTTAATGAGAATTTCCGTAGATGCGGAAGAATACGGCTGCAGCGGCTTTGAGCTCAGGGAAGAATTGGAGAAGCGGAGCATTTTTTGCGAGTACGCCGACAGGAAATATGTTGTGATGCTGTTTTCCACGGCTCAGCCCCCGGAGGATTTTTCAAAGATACTTGCCGCCGCAAAGGAAATTCCCAAAAGGAAGCCTGTGCAAAGCAGGGATATATTCATACCTATTCCCCAAGCCGCAATGACTTTAAGGGAGGCGGTTTTTTCGGAAACGGAGCAGATCTCCGTCTGCGATGCGGCGGGCAGAGTCTGCGGAGCGGTTTTGGCTCCCTGTCCCCCCTGCGTGCCCGTAATAATGCCCGGCGAAATTTTCACCGCCCGGATCGGGGCGGCCCTTAAAAGCTTGGGCATAGACAAAATCAGAGTCGTTAAAGCGGTTTAAAAGCTGTCCCCATAGAGCTTGCCGAACCTCGGATATGTTTGTTTTCCGACAAGCCGCCGTCGTTTTCGGTTCCTACTCAAATCTGCGGTTTTTCGTCAGATTGCATAAAATTGACTTATAAGGGCTAAGGATTTTTCAGAATAATTTGTGTAATATGACGGAAAATATTAGCCCGATAATGCAGTATGCCGAAAAACTTGCAGTTTATTACAAATTGTGGTATAATTGATTATAATTATATATTATATTGTGGCACTGCCGTTTTTGCTGTTTTACGCTTTTCGGCTTACCGCAAAATGCAGCTCGCAAAAAAAGAAAAAAGCCTGTTCTTAGGCTGCTGAAAGAAAGGAGCGTTAAAATGCTGCAAAAGCCGAAAATCCTTATAATCGACAGCAATTTAGGCGTATTGGATCTGTTGAACGAGGTAGTAAACACCGACAGGGAGTATAGTCTTTTCATTGAGAGCAAAAAAATAAACGCCCAGGACGCCGTCTATGCGAAAAAGCCCGATCTGATCCTTCTCTGCGCCGACAGCAGCGTTTGCCTCAGCACGGGCGAGGCTCTTTTAAGCCTTAAGGAATGTCCGCCCTTTGTGCTTATGGGCAAGGTTTTTGCCAGCGAACGGGCGGCGGCGGATATAGTGAAGAAATTTAAGCCTATGGATACAATCACCCTTCCCTTTGAGCTTGAGGAGATTTGTCAGAAGATAGAAAACGACTCAATGATAGCGGCAGGCATGATAGACGAGCTTACGGAGCTTTGGAAAAAGCCCTGCTTCGACTTTAAGCTTGACAGGCTGATGAGAAAAAAGACCGACGGTATCTTTTTCTGCGTTTCCCTTAACGCCTACAGCTTTGCCGCCAATCCCTCAAGACCTCTGCAGATTCAGATGGCGGTGTTCGCATTAAAGCAAAGATTTCCCGAAGCTCTTTTAGGCATAAGCGGAAATATTGTGTTGGGCTTCCTGCCCACGGATAAGCCGAAAAAGGATTTTGAAAAACGGATAAACGAGGTTCTTTCCGAAATGATAGAGGCGGCGGAAAAGCCCGTTATCTTCATTCCCGCAGGTGCCTGTGAAAGCGGGGATTACGGCTATTCCCCGGAGGATATGCTTCTTTATGCGGATAAGGCTATGGAGATCTCGGGTCATGAAGGCAAAAACAGAATAAAGTTTTATAAATAAGTATGTGGGGATAAAATAATGATAAATGTTCTTCTTATCAGCAGCTCGGCAGACAATATCAAGGTTTCCTGGCGGTACTTCTGTACTAACGATTACAGTGCCGAAGCGGCAGTGGGCAACGATAAGGCCATGGAAGCCCTGAAGGCGTCAAAAAAAGGCACCGTTCCCGTTTTTTACTGCGGCAACGCCACCAACTGCTTTATAGACTTTTACCGCAAGCTGAGAGCGGACGAAAAAACCGCCAATATACCCTTGGTGGTTCTGGCGGATATCAGGTGGACTAAGGTGCTTTCCGAATATGTTCATCTCGTAAACACCCTTGTGGTAGGCTCTACCGTCAGCGGCTCCAAGCTTAACGATATTATGAAAACCGCTTCAAGAGGAGGCTTTGAAAAGCAAAACGCCCCGAGATCCTCCCCCCACAGAAAGCCGAGATAAAGCCCTGCACCAAATTCGGATCAAATTAAGGCAACACCGCACAATTATTGTCGTTCGAGTGCGCAGTCAGATTTTTCGTCAGATTGCATAAATTCGCCCCGAAAATACTATTGCGTTTCAGGGTTAATTTGTGTAAGATGACGGAAAATATCCGGACAAGTCCCCTGAAAAGCCGTTAGGCAGTCATTGTGCGGCATTACCTTAATCTTGAAATGTACGAAAGAATATGCTATACTAAAAATAACTAAAATTTTCCGAAAGGGGTAAACGATAATGGATACAAATAAGCTTTATGAACTTTGGTTAGAAAAGGCAGTTATTGATCCCGATTTAAAGACCGAGCTTGAAGATGTCAAGGGAAAAGACGATGAGATATTTGACCGTTTTTACAGAGAGCTTGAATTCGGCACCGGCGGTTTAAGAGGCGTTATAGGTGCAGGCACCAACAGAATGAACATATATACGGTTAACAAGGCGACTCAGGGACTTGCGAGCTATGTGCTGAACCACGGCGGAAAAAGCGTTGCCATAAGCTACGACAGCCGCATTAAGTCCGATTATTTTGCCAAAAATGCAGCCTGCGTATTTGCGGGCAACGGAATCAAGGTTAATATTTACCCTGAGCTTATGCCCACTCCGCTGCTTTCATGGGCGGTAAGGCATTTAAAATGCGACGCAGGCGTTATGGTTACCGCAAGCCACAATCCCGCAAAATATAACGGCTACAAGGTT
>DNUB01000175.1 GCA_003508605.1 Oscillospiraceae bacterium
AAAGATTGTCTACTTTCAGTCAAGAATTAGTATAAATAGACGGAGTGCTGCACTTCGTCTTTTTTGTATAAAATTTTTTAAATTTCCTCTAACACTTATAAAATAACACCGACTATACAGTTGAAAGCGTTGATCAACACTTGGAGAAAAGAAAATGAAGAAAAAAGATTTGCTGAAAATAATTGACAATGATCTTCTGGATAAGCTTTTCGGCTTCTGCTACGTAAGGACAAGGGACAGCACCGAGGCGGAGGAGCTATGCTCCGACATAACCTATGCGCTGGTAAAGGCGGCTAATACTCAGGGTGAAATCGAAAATCCATACCCTTTTATATGGAGGGTGGCAAGAAATGTTTATGCGGATTTCTCCGATAAGAAAAGGCTTAAATCCGATAGGCAATATGAGGGAGATCCAGAAGATGTTTTGCCCTTTATTGCAGACCGTGACGTCGAAAGTCCTTTTTATGAAGTCGAGGAAGAGGACAGGGAGCTGTTAGCCGGGGTATACCGCCGTATAGCTTTTCTGACAAGCAGCTATCGGGAGGTAATGATAATGTATTATCTTGACGGCTTATCCACATCTGAAATTGCATTTCTGAAGGGAACCACCGAGGGCAATATCCGTCAAAGACTGTTTTCGGCAAGAAAAAAACTCAGAAACGAGGTAGAAACAATGACTGCTAATAATAAACCCGTGGCTTTTGATAAAATCAACTATTGCATTATCGGAACAGGCAATCCTCTTTTGGGAGATCCTCGTAACGGATTTGAAAGGCAATTTTCTAAGCAGGTTGTCCGTCTTTGCCGCAAAAAGCCTTCCACGGCAAAGGAAATAGCCGAAGAGCTTAACGTTCCTACAATGTATGTGGAGGAGGAGCTGGAAATACTTACCCGCGGTGCTGACGGAAAATACGGCTTGCTGCGCCGTCTTGACAGCGGAAAATACGGGGTGAATTTTGTGCTGCTGGACAGGGAGCAGATCAACCAAGCGGAGGCGGTTTATATCGATCAAATTCCCGAAATCAGCAGGGTAATAATCGATTTTATTGAAAGGAACAGGGACGAATATTTGGCTTTTCCTTATTTGAATAAGAAAAAGGACCTCAACCTTATTCTTTGGCAGCAGATTATGTCTATTGCATGGGCATTTGAGGATAATGTTCATAGAATTTTAAGGGAAAAGTATTTTGGCGAAGAGAAAACACCCGAACGACCCTTTACTGTTTACGGACATGAGGACAACGAAGTATATTACGGCTGCGGCTGCGACGGTATTGAGGCAAGAAATATCTGCGGTTATAAAGGAGTATTCTTTTCCAACATATATATAAAACGCATCAGAAAGCATTTCAGCTGCGGTCATGATATAGGCAACGATATCCCGCTTCAATTAGCTTTATTGGCAATAAACGGACTTGACATAACCGAAATGTCGGAGTATGACAAGGAGCAGGCGGCAAAGGCAGTAGAGTGCGGTTATCTGTACAGTGAAGGGAATATGGTTTATACCAAAATTCTTATCAGCGACAGTAAGGATAACGATCATTTCTTTGATATCAGCCGCCGTCTGGAAAAGGGTTATTTTGAGGAAAAAGCCGAAGAGGCAGCGGAAAAAATAGCAAAACTGACCAAAAAAGTCCTTCCAAGCTATTTAATGGATGAATGGGATAAGGTAAACTCTCTTGCGGGAATACCCTTGCTTGATCTGGTTGCAGAGGAGCTGATAAATAAGGGTATTATTACCGCACCGAAGGACGGAATAGGCGCAGAGGGCTGCTGGGGCATAGTGAGCAAATAAGTAAGCTGTAACCCTTTTTCTCTCCAATCATATAATATACCGTGAAATAAATGCGTTTCACGATTCAATGAGGAGCGGTGCCACGAATTTATGAAAAATTCGTGGGCGTAAGCCCCTCAGGGTTTCAGCGGGGGATTGTTGTATTCCCCGCTGAAAGACCGAATGGAACCCGCCGCTTAAGCAGCGGCGGACATTCGGATTTTGATTGTATGAAAGGAGAAATTCTATGGCAGCATTTTATAATAAAGCCACCTTGACCTATAACAACGGCAGCACCGACTCCAACATTGTAACGGGCGAGCTTGCACAGGTGCTTTCCGCAGCCAAAACGGCTCTTGAATCCGACTATGACACTAACTACCCACTGACCTATGCGGTAAGCATCGTAAATTCGGGTGCGTCGGCTTTTACGGGAATCACGGTAACCGATAATTTAGGCGAGTATACTGCTACCCCGGGCAGTCTTACACCTTTGACCTATGTTGGGGGCTCGTTAAAATACTTTGTAAACGGTGCATTACAGCCTGCTCCCACAGTAACGGAGGAAGATCCGCTTACAGTAACGGGGATAACCGTTCCCGCTAACGGAAATGTACTCTTGATATACAAGGCGTATGCCAACCGATACGCTCCCCTCGGCACAGCGGCGTCAATCACAAACACTGCGACGGTAAGCGGAACAACGCTTCAAAACGATATTCAGGCGTCGGCAACGGTAAATCACGCCGCAGCTCCCGATTTATCGATCAGCAAAACTCTTTCCCCTGAAACCGTTACCGAAAACAGCGATATAACCTACACCTTTGTGATACAGAACAGAGGAAGCACGGCAGCTGAAGCAGCGGATAATGTGGCTATTACCGATACCTTTAACCCTATCCTCAGCAATATTGCCGTAACTCTTAACGGCACGCCTCTTACCGAGGGAACAGACTACACCTATAACACCGTAACGGGCTTGTTCCAGACTGTTGCGGGCAAGGTAACCGTCCCTGCGGCAGAGTTTGCGGCAGACAGCACGGGTGTTTGGAATGTAACTCCCGGTGTGGCAATTCTGAAGGTTACGGGAACTGTTTGATACTGTGATTGAAAACTGATTTTATACTATTCTTTAATTGAATTGCAGACTTAGTCTGCAATTCGCAGCTTGTCGAAAAACCCTGAAAACTGTTTGTTTTTCGACAAGCTGACACCGTTTTTGGCGGCAGCACTGCCAAAAGAGAATGTTCAATCTCAACAAAAAGTTTACGAAAAAATAGGGCTTGCTTGAAAATAAAGGGAATGCCGGATTTTCGAACCAAAACGGTTAGCTTCAAAAAAGGCAGTCAAACCGACGTTTGACGAGGATTTTTGACGCAGAAGATGACCGTTTTGGGGCGAAAAGACGGTGTTCCCGTTTTTTCAAGCAGCCCCTATAGTATAAGGATACAAGGTTTAACCTGTTTTCAGCAGCATATGACAAAAAATCGACTATGAGTGATACAGCAGAGGAGAAATCCCACATTATTTTTTCTTAATCGGTATCCATATCTCGGTATAATAATTTTCATCCTCCGTTCCCTTAGGATATTTTTGCACATCGTCATACATTTCTATGCAGTATCCCGCAGCAATCTCGTAATCCTCCAAAGCCGGCAGCCATTCCGAAAATATCTTGGTATTCACGTCCTGCAAGGCGTCCGGCATTGCTCCCCTTATCGGAAACACTGCCCATGTAAACGCAGGAACAGTCCTTGTTACGAAGCCGTCGGGAATATCAACGCTTGGGTTGTAAGCATCTGCAATCATATAGCTGAATTCGCTGTTATTCATTGTTACATCGATATTTACTCCAAACATTCCGCAGACATACTTGCCATTTCCTTTTTGATAATGCTCCTGCCAAAATTTAGGAATATCCGTTTTTGCGTTTTCATAGGTGAATCTTTTTAATACACCCATAACTATAAAGCTTTCCTTTTTAACAATTTTGTAATCCATGATATAACCGCCTTTCAATGATAGTGAAATTTTTAAAGGTGCAAACGCTTTGATCATAGCCGAGTTTTTTTGCACCACAGAGGGAGTCACTCCATGAAAACGATAAAACGCCTTTGTAAAGCTGTCGGGCGAATCGTAGCAATATTTTATTGATGTGTCAATAACCCTTGCGCCGTTTGCAAGCTCTCCTGCAGCAAGAGCCAGACGGCGGTTTCGGATATATTCCGTGACAGAATAACCGCAAAGCAAGCTGAATCCCTTTTGGAAATAAAAGGAAGATATGTTCACCTGTTTTGCAATATCCTCTGCGGATATGTTTTCGGTTAAGTTGCTTTCAATATACTCAACAGCTGTGCTTATTGCTTTAACCCATTCCATAGCATCACCCCTACTGTAAATTCAGTATATCACATTTCAGAAAGCTATGCCCGATTATACTTGCCATAATTTGTCCGTTGACAAAATATTGATGATGAGCAGCAATATATAGTATATCGAAGCTGTTCTTCTGATATTTTATTTATCCCAAATATAGAGATGTGCAAAACCCGGTTTTACATATGCAGCACCACAATATTTAGATACGATACACATAAACAAACTATATATGACGATGGTGTCTTAGAAAATTTGCGTTTTTGCACATCTCTCTAACCCAAATATAAAAAAAGTGATATTATCAGTAAGATATACCACTCTTTTACTCAAGCAGTGAACTGTAGAAAAATCAAGGTCACTTTTTTCGGTTATGCTTTCTCGCCAATTTTTTAGAAATCCCCCTAACCTGCTTAACGGCTTTTGTTCTCTTATCTCCCCTTTTTTCAGCCACAAACACATAATAACCGTCAATCTCGCTGACCCTGACTCCTCCGAATACAGACGCAAGCTTATTTTTATACCAATCTAACCTTTTGGTAACCATAACGATTTTTCCGCCAACGGCAAGCTTACGAAAGCCGCTCTCTATAAATTCCCTTGCCACAGAAAAATCGGTATGATAGGGCGGATTGGATAAGATCCATGTAAAGTCTCTTTCCTTAACATTTTCATAGCCGCTGCCAATGTAAGTCCTTATCCCTCCTACGCCGTTTTTTACCGCATTTTCTTTGGCAATTCTTACAGCTATGGGAGAAATGTCGGTCATAACGACTCTTTCACCGCCTAAAAGCTTTGCGGCGTAAATACCTACGATCCCGCAGCCGCAGCCTAAATCCAGAACCTTATCATCGGGCAGAAATTCCACCCGGGACAGCATGGCAAGAGTGCCCTTGTCGGCGGCGGAAGGGGAAAAAATGTCCGTATTCGTATCCAAATCAAGCCTGATACCCTTTATTTCCGCTATCAACTTATTTCTCCTTAATTAGTCGGCTGTCAGATTTCCTTTAATTGCTCCGCCTTCATAAGCATTTCGTATATCGGTGAAATGTCTGAAAAGTCCTTAGCAACTATTTTGTATAAATCCGTTCTGTACATGGTCTTAAAATCATTGCTTTCATAGCTGAAATAAATACTTCTCTGATTTAGCCAAAGCTTTTTTTCCTCCGACTCATCGGGAAAGCGGTCTTTTTTATAGCGTTCGCCGTTCATAGTAAATGTTTTTTGTGATAAATAAGCGGCGTTGGCTTTTTGAAAGCTGCCGTCGTTTTCCAAAATCAGCTTCCTTATGGCATTCATACTTGCCGTGTCTGCTCTGTAATAGCCGCAGCCGTATTCAAATCCGTTGGGCGATACTCCAAAGTAAAAGCAAGGGGCAGTGGTCGCTTCCTCCCTTGTACGGCTGAATGTGTACCATGCGTAATTTCTGAAAATGCTCTGTCCCTTGGAATAGCGTGCGTCGCGGTAAATTCTTGACAGCCGTTTTGGATCGCAGGAGATTTTACCGTCAATTTTGCTCATAGCCGGCTCTATTGCCAAAACAAATTCCCTGAAAGGTTCTTTTACATATTTTTCGTAATCGCTTTTATGCTCCCGAAACCATTCCTTGCTGTCGTGAGCGTGATTTTCAAAAAGAAATTCGGGTGTTTTGCTGCTGAAAGGCATATTCTGATACTTCCTCATTGTTTTTAAGACGATACAAAAAACAGACCGCCCGATACCTGACACTGCCGCACAAGCTGATAAGCTGTTCCTTGTGCGGCGCCGACCCTTGAAGGGCTTACTTAATTTCCGTGCCGGGATAGTAATAATTTAATATTTCCTTATAATTATATCCCCAGACCTTAGCCAAACTGTTAGCCCCGTTTTGGCTTAAACCGACTCCGTGACCGTATCCGTATGTGGTAAAAGTGAACTTGTCCGTTTCGGAGTTATACACAAAGTTGAAGCAGGAGGATTTAAGCTGATAGTTAAAAATCTTTTCCCTTACCGTTCTTCCGGTTATGTTGATCTCCTTGCCGTCGCCGTCGGTATATGCGGTTTTTCCGCCAATGCTGAATGAACCTACGTAAACCGTGTCAACGTAGCTTTTTATAGCGAACCAGTTTCCTGGATCTCCGTCAAGCTCTATTCCCGTTGATTTTTTAACCAGGGACTTAATTTCCTGAGAGCTGAAGGAATTTTTTACCTCATAGTTAGGATCGTAAAGAGAATCCAGCTCGCACTTGCGGCTTTGCAAATAAGGATAGTCCACTCCCCAGACTTCCTTTGACGAAGCGGTATAGCCTGCCGAGGAAGCGCAGTAAACCGCTTGGATCAAATCATCGTCAAAATATATAGCCTGCCCGAAAACCTCGTTTACGCATTTTTTTACGGTTTCGTTAGGTTCTTTTACCGTGACATTGGGTGCGCTGCCGTTTTTATTGTAATATTTTATGTAGGTGTAGGAGGCTACTGCCTGTGCCTTTATCGCTTCCTCATTAAAGCTGCCGCCGATTTCTCCCATAACCACCTGCGCCAGAATTTTGGCGGCGTCGACTTCAACAGGTCCGCCGCTTCCCGAATACTGCACCTTCAGCGTTTCTCCGCTTGGGTTATCGTCCTCTTCAGCCGTTGTGACGTCGGTCTCTGCGGTCTGCGTTTGTGAGGCGGAGGTCGTGCCGTCAGTTTCGGCAGTTGTGGTTTCATCAGCCTTTGCGGTGGTGGAATCCGTTACGACCTTAATATCGGGCTCGGTTGTATCAACGGCGGTTATAATTTCCTCATACCCTGCAGGCAGAAGCACTGCGCCGTTAGGGGCGAAGGACTTAAGCAGAGGATCGATATTTAAAGAGGTGTAAGCGGGGAAGGAGATTTCTTCGGGATTTGCGGTAACTGTTTTCGAGGTGGTTTCCTCCGGCAAGGGCTCGACCGTTTCATAGGGTGTGGTAACCGCCTTTACTTCCTCCGAAGCACCCACTCTCTCGGAAATTCCAAACACCAAAAGATAGCTTATTGCAATAACAAGCACAATTCCTATTTTTATCAGCGAGCCTTTACTTATCATCTTTTTCTCCCCATATATCAACGGTAAAACCGCACAGGTAACGGTTGTTATCTGTGCGGTATTGAACCCTGTCGAAATTATCCTTTAAAATCCTTTATCCAGGAGGTGTCCCAGTTTCTTCCCGCCCATTCCTTATTGTTGTTGTAAATTCGGTAGTAATCCTCAAACAGCTTTCTTTTGGTATTGCCGTTTTCGTCGTATCCCGAATTGTCGATAAAGGTTTCGGGATCCAATATAGAGCTTTCATCGTCTCTTACCTTTCTTGCCACAACAACAAGGCGAATATCCTCCATAAACGTGGAGAAGTCGCAGGTGGAAAGGGTCAGCAGCTCGTCGCCGTATTCCAAGTCAATACCCGTATAATAATAGCTTCTGTCAAGGCATTCGGAAACATAGTAATCAAACTCCTCCTTTGAATCAAAGGAAGCATAGTTTTGGAAAGGAAATACCTCGCCCTTGCTGCTGCTGGTGTTCACAAGCATTACCGCAAATATCAGATACTGATTTTTTTCGTAAATGGTATCGAAATTTACAAGATAGTGCTCCTTCAAAAAGTCAATGCCGTCGGTTCTGTATTTAAGCAGTGGCATAAACATATTCTTTGTAAGCAGATTGTGACCGTAAATAATGGTATTGGGCGGCGTGGTTTCGGCGGTTATGGGAATCTCGTAATCGGCAAAGATCGTTCCGTTTTCCGTTACCTGCTTATAAAAATTGTGCTTCAGATAATAATCGTTATCAGTGGTCTGAACAACGGGAGACTTTACCCAGGGATAGATTTCGATATATCCTACCGTATCTTCATTTTCCTTAATATACTCTTCATATTCCTTAAGAACGGTAACCTGCTTTTGCTCGGTTTCTCCGTTGGAATTTGTTACCTTAATGGGTATGGAGATTACGTCGCCGTTGCTTTCGCCTCTCATAAAGCTTAAATCGTCAGCTTCCTTCTGAATGACCTGCGGTCTTAAAAAGTAAAAGCAAACGACCCAAACCGTTGCGCCTATTAAAACCAAAATAGCAATAAGAAAAACTATTTTTCTTATTATTTCGCCTGTGGAGTCGCCCTTGCAGGGGAACAGCGATTGTGCAAGGGTTTGTTTTTTCTTTGTGCTTCTTTTAGCACTTTTTATAGGTTCAAATTCGGGCATACTGCACCTTCTCTTTTAAATTTTTGTTGCTGATATTTTAATTTTTTTCTTTATTCCGTAGCTGCGGCAGTTACCTCAGCGGGCTCCAGTTCGTCGCGGCTGTCGATCTTATCCGTATATTTGTCAAAATCCTTAACAAGGGATAGATCCCACCGGCGTCCTTCCCACACTGCGCCGGTTCTTTTATAATATTCGTCAAAGTACAGCGGAGAGGGATTTACGGTAATTTTATCAACGTCAACCTCTGCGCTTTCTCCTTCGCGAACCTTTCGTGCAAACAGAGCGAAGCGGGTGTCGACGGTTTTGCCCAAAGGAAACCAATAGCAGGTCGAAAGCGTGATTATCTGATCTCCGTATTCAACGTCAACATCGGTATAAAACAGACTTCTGTCCATAATGTTTCCCATAAAGTCCATAAATTCATACTCGTTGTTAAATTTTCTCTTGCGGTAGTAGGGGTAGGGATAACCGTCCTTTTCCTCCGTATTTATGTAAATACCCGCAAATATTTTGTAAGTGCCCTCTTCATAAAGCGTATCGAATTGGATAGTGGGATATTGCTTGTAATATTCGATAAATTTATCTGCACCCTTCGGAGTGTTGGGATTATAGTGGGTAAGCTGACCGAAATATTCGCCTGAAGCCATATTGTGACCGTATATTACAAGATTGTTTGCTCCCGAAATAGGCTGAATATGATTGTCGCAGAAGATCGAGCCGCTTTTGCTGTCCTCTTTTTTAAAATTGCGGTACAGGTAAAAATCGTCGTCATCCTTGTTCATCAACACAGGATAGTCAATATAGTGACCTAATTTCAGCCAGCCCACCACATCGCTGTTTTCCGCATAGATATCAACAAATTTGTCTAAGATCTGAGGAACCTCTTCCTTGATTGTTTCTATTTTTTCCTTGCTTGCGGAAAAAGTACCCGAGGCGTTAAGCTGAACGGTATTTTTAATATTGTCAATTATCTTTTCGTCCTCGTTGCGCGTGGTAAAATCGCTTATTACATAAACCGAACAGCCGATAAAAACTATTAAGCATACAATGACAATAATTTTTCTGATTACAGCACCCTTACTGTCGTATTTATTGGGAATAAACGCTTTAACAAATCCGTTTTGTTTTTTTGTGTTGAGATGCTCAGGCATATTAAAATCCTTTCCTAATAATCAAAATCCGATGTCCCCC
>DNUB01000005.1 GCA_003508605.1 Oscillospiraceae bacterium
GTGTTTAAAGCGTCAATATTAAATTTTGGTATATTTATCTTTTTTCAGTAAACACAATTTAGATATTTTGCACAATTGAATTGTGATTTTGCATATTTAAATGTATGATATTTTGACAATAATGTCACCTGATTGGAGTTTTGTCTGTTTCAGTCCATCTTTTCCAAGGAGAAATAACATTGCCTTCCTCATCCATATCAGGTTGATAGCAGTCGTAAAAGTAAGAATCAATAATATTTCTTACTAAATATCTTGACCATTCGCCTTTTCCCAGGATTATTCCAAAAGCGATCTGAGGATCGTGAGCCGGATAGTAGCCTACAACAGTGGAAGAATAGTTCTTTCCTATGCCGTCCTCCTGTGCCGTACCTGTTTTTAATGCAACGTCATAGGGAAGATAATCAAGCGTTGACTGATAACCCACGGGCCATGTACATGTCGAACCAACCTTTATCATTCCTTCTCTGACTATTTCAAAAGCATTTGTTCCTTTATCGTCTATGGTTTCCACTACGGTAGGTTCTGTTTTGGATATCATTTCGGTAAAGTCATAATTCCACACGGAATCAACAAGAAAGGGCTTTAAACGTTTTCCGTTGTTTGCAAGGGTGATGGCTTGAACGGCAAGATTTAACGGAGTAACCTGAGTAGCACTCTGCCCGATTCCCGCCTGCAGCACCTGACCTACATCCCAGGGCTGTTCGGTGGAGGTTTCGTAATTTAAAGGCGTTGTCATTTGTCCCTTTGCCGATTCTATTTCAAGACCTAAATCGGTGCCGTAGCCGAATTTTTCCGCATATGAAGCAAGGGTGTCTATGCCCATTCTTCTTGCCAGATCATAAAAAAATATGTTGCAGGAAACACGAAGAGCTTCGGTTACGTCATATCCGTAGTGCCAGCCTAAGCAGGTCGGCTGATAATCATCATAGTAGGTATACACATGGTTGCAGATTCCTGGGGTATTGCGGTCGATAAATCCTTCGCAAAGCCCTGCTGTGGCATTCAGCGATTTAAATGCGGAACCGGGACGGAATAAACCCATTGTAGCCAGATTAAACATAGACATTCCGTCTTTTCCGTTTGCAACTCCCAAGGGATCTTTTTGATATTCGATCAGGTTATAGGTAGGATAGCTTGCCATACCTAAAACTGCGCCCGTTTTGGCATTAAGTACCACTATTGCTCCGGAATCGCACTCGTTGCCTCTTGTAGGGTCGTTATACCAGTGCAGCCAATTTATATGGTTTATCAGCATTTCCTGCAAATCTTCCTGAAGATCGGGATCGATGGTGAGCTTTATGCTGTTTCCCGGCTTTACAGGGTCTGTAATAGTGTCGGATACAACCTCTCCCTTTGTGCTGCGAACAATGGTTCTCGTGCCCTCGGTACCTTTAAGAGTGGTTTCTAATCCATATTCGATTCCCGTTTTGCCGATAACATCACTTCGAGTATATATTGTATTTCCGTCGGCGTCTAACGTAGCCTGATATTCATCTTCGCTTATAGCGCCGATGGTTCCCAAAACATGGGGAGCTAAATCTCCTCTTAAATAAACTCTTTCAGGCTCCTGGGAAATTTCAACCCCCTGTAAAACAAAGCCAATTTCCTTTATATCTAAAACAGTATCTATGGATATTTCATCAGAGAAAACAAAGCGGTTGTCGGATGAAAAATCCTTCTGAACCATCTCATAACGCACTCCGGCAATAAGCCTTACCGTTCTGCGGTCATATTTTTCGGTGTCTATTTCATATCTTTCCGCCATTGCCTTTATGCAGTTATCCTCGGTAGCGTCAACATTAAGCTTTATATTCTGCTTGAACTTGTCTAATTTGTCTTCTGGAACATCAGATAAAAATGTAAAGGGTTCTTCCTTGGAAATTGGCACGCTGTCGTTCCATTCCTCGTTATTTTTTTCAAGTATGGAAATAACTCGTGCTATTATCTCGTTTTCCTGTTCCGAAGGGAAAAAGGCTTTTTGAACTATAAGCTTATAAACGCTTTTATTTGAAACAAGAACATTCCCCTGCGAATCGGCAATTTGTCCTCTTGCCGCAGCAATAGACTGATTTCCCTCCAAAAATTTTTCCGTTTGAGATTTATAATGATCTCCGTTTACAATTTGTATTTTCATAAGCTGAATTGCCGCCAGAAAGGCAAATACAAAGGTCATTATTATTAAAATTATACTCCTGATGATAGAGCCGATTTTCATTTGCTGTCCTTTCATTATAAAAGCATTAAAAGCTTAGTATCGTTTAAAAAAGAGCCGTGCAGCTTCATCAGCAAAATCTTTTTCGGGTTTTCGGCGCAGGGTGCGGAAAACATCAAAAAGATTTGCAGAGATTATTTGATAACATGCTTTTATTTATTTTCCTTTTCTTCCCTTTTTTCAACGATATCTTCCATTGCCTCGTTTAAATCAACATTATCCTCAAGACCCAATTTTCTTGCAATAGGTTTTACAATAAAATAAATTAACGGTGCAGAAACGAAGGTGGCTATAAACGACGGCAGCAGTATTTTTGTAACAATAATCTCTCTTCCGGGCGTGTTCCATATTACATAGTTGAAAAGGAAAAACATTGAAAAAGAAAAAAGTGTGGTTACCGCCGTAAAAATAATATGGTTTAAAAAATTAACTTTTATTAGATTCTTGACCAATAATGATGTTAAAAAGCAGCATGGCATAAGCCAGACTGCATAAAATCCGAATAAAGTACCGACAGAAATATCAAGCATAAACCCGCATATTATGCCAAAAATTGAGGAAGCAAACTCCTGTTCTCTCATAGATACGGCAATTGCGAGAGAAATAATAAAATAAGGCTGCCACAGCTCGAAAATGCCGCAGCTCATTATTGAATAAAGGATAAATAAGGCAAGAAAGTAAAAAAACCACCTGAAAAAAATCTTGGTCTTCATTTTCCTTGTATAAGCCACAGCTGAATTTATCTTATATCGCATCTATCATATCCCTTTTGTAACGTCTTTTTTGCGGTGCTGCTTTAGAA
>DNUB01000006.1:0-314 GCA_003508605.1 Oscillospiraceae bacterium
CAACAGGAAAATAAAGACCCTGTTATATAAATTCAATGCTGACTGTCTGTATAGTAAGCCTTAAAAAATCCACCCTTGCTTTGCCGGCTCTATCTACAGCTAATGTACTACAGCCGCTTTTGCAATTCAAATCGGTTTTGACAGCTGCTTAAAATCCGATTGGTTATATCTTCCAAAAAAAATCAGAAATTTGACGAAATTTTTCTTAAATTATAGTTGTATACACGGCAAAATCGTGATATAATAATAAAGTATTGTAATATAATACCATTTAGTACATTATAATTACGTTCAATGAGGGGCAGTGCCCCGAA
>DNUB01000006.1:691-2771 GCA_003508605.1 Oscillospiraceae bacterium
GCAAAAGGCGGGGGACATCCGGATATTGATTATAAAAATGCTTGAGGAATAATCTATAAATCATCATAAGCTAATTCCTGAACATTGATATAGAAAATAATTACGCTGGGATACAGCAAAAATCAGGAGGAAAAATGTTTACAAAAGATATAGGAATTGACCTTGGAACTGCCAACACATTAGTATATATGAGAGGCAAGGGTATTATTATCAGAGAACCCAGCGTAGTTGCGGTAGATGTAAAGTATGACAGAGTTCGTTATGTGGGGCAGGAGGCCAAGGACGTAATCGGACGTACACCCGGTTCGATAAAAGCGGTAAGACCGTTGAAGGATGGCGTAATTGCAGATTTTGACATTACCACAAGCATGCTTCAGGAATTTATCAAAAAGGCTCTTAAGGGTCGTGCCTTTACTAAGGCAAGGGTCATTATATGTATCCCTTCGGGAGTAACTGCCGTTGAACGCCGTGCGGTAAAGGAAGCAACTCAAAACGCAGGCGCAAAAAGAGTTTCTATTATAGAAGAGCCTATGGCAGCCGCAATAGGTGCGGGACTTCCTGTTGCAGAACCGACAGGAAGCATGATAGTCGATATCGGCGGCGGCACAAGCGAGGTTGCGGTTATTTCTCTCGGCGGCATTGTCACCTCGCGTTCTGTAAGAGTAGCGGGAGATGAATTTGATTCTTCAATTATTAACTACATCAAGAAAAAATACAATCTGCTTATTGGTGAAAGAACTGCCGAAAACATAAAAATCGGCATCGGGTCTGCTTATCCTTATGCGGATAACGAGCCTGTTATGGACATTAAGGGCAGAAACCTTATGAACGGATTACCCGAAAATATAACCGTTACAAGCGAAGAAATCCGTTCCGCCCTTTCCGAGCCCTTAAGCAATGTTATTGAGGCTATAAAGATCACTCTTGAAAAAACTCCTCCCGAGCTTGCGGCGGATATTATTGATCAGGGCATTATGCTGGCGGGCGGCGGCGCACTTTTAAAGGGACTCGATTTACTGATAAATCATGAAACGGGTATGCCCGTAAAAATTGCGGAGCGTCCTCTGGATTGTGTTGCCGACGGAACAGGAGCGGTTCTTGAAAATATAGACAAGCTTATCGATGTTTTGGACGATGACGAAAAGACCTATTATTGATTTTCTTTTTGGGTTAAGGGCGGTTCGGATACCGCCTTTTGACATTTGGGAGTATGTATGAAAGAATTTTTTCACACATTAAAATTTAAGATTTTGGTTTGTATTTTTGCTCTTTTACTGGGATTTTTGATTTATGTGGCGATTTCCGCCGGAGTGTCCACATTGCCGAAAAAAATTCTTGAGACGGTTTCTACGCCTTTTGTACATCTTTCTACCATTGTTTCGGATTGGATGGAGGACACCATAGATAAATTCTCCAATGCGGATAAGTATAAAAGAGAAAATGAAATTTTAAAGGAGCAGCTGGCAGCCGTATACGGCGATGTACTTGAAAAAGATGCTCTTAAAAAAGAAAATGAACAGCTTAAAGAAATGCTTCAGATTTCCGAACACAATAAGGATTTCAAATGGAGTCCCCCATGCTCGGTAATAGCAAGAAACGCATCGGATCCCACAGGAGGATTTACCGTAAACAGAGGTTCAAATGATGGAATTTCTTTGTACGACCCCGTTTTTACAAAGCTGGGTCTGGTGGGGATAGTGGTTGAAATATCCGAAAATTACTCCATAGTTTCCACCGTTATTTCTCCCGATGTGAATATCGGAGTACAGGGAAGCGAATCCTCAGCCCTGGGCGTTATAGAAAACGATCTTAAACATTGTTCAGATGGTCTGTGCGTAATGAACTACGCAGGAAAGGACAGCGGAATAAAGGTTGATGAGGTTATTGTAACTTCGGGAAGCTCTTTCTTTCCGAAGGGTCTGATTTTAGGAACGGTAAAGGAAATTGTGAACGGCGACGACGGATTATCGGTCAATATTTTAATTGAACCGGCGGTTGATATTTATACCGTATCCGATGTCTTTATACTGACAGATTTTGACGGAAAGGGCAAATAAAAAAAGTTCAAAGAAGGGCAGTG
>DNUB01000071.1:0-2492 GCA_003508605.1 Oscillospiraceae bacterium
CGGGGCGTTGCCCCTCATTGAACAAGGTCGATTCTGCGTAAGGAGAGTACGGCAAGGAATCAGTATAAATCTTAAAGGCAGCTCTGCTGCGGGTCAGCCCGGCTTTGCCTTATTTTATTAAAAGGGAAAAACGGTATATACAGCGATTGAATATAAAAAAATAACTGCCTCGTTCAGCTGCAAGCAATGGCAGTTATTTTTTGTTTAAAACGACAGTTTTTTTGCTTAAAATCGGGGTAATGTCTCGGCTTTTTACGCTATGCCTTCGATTTATCTTTATCAAGGAATCATGGCAGACTTGCATAAAGCCTTACTCTGTCGGCATACTGCGGCATGGGCGCAGCTGCTTTGACGGCGCCGCTTTTTGCTCCTTACGAGGTTTTGTCCCCTCTCTTAAAGCACCTTGCCACAATTAGCCCAAAGGTTACGGCCGCCGTAAGTCCTGCCGCTCCTGCGGTAAAGCCGCCTGTAAATGCGCCTAACAGACCGTCCTCCGCCACCGCCTTTTTAACCCCCTCTGCAAGAGCATAGCCGAAGCCGGTCAAAGGCACCGTCGCTCCCGCTCCCGCAAATTTCACCAAAGGCTCGTACAGTCCGCAGCCGCCTAAAATAACTCCCGCTATTACGTATATAACCAAAATTCTTGCGGGGGTAAGCTTGGTAAGGTCGATAAGCAGCTGCCCTATCAAACAGAAGCCGCCGCCTATTACAAATGCCCAAAAGTATTCCATAAAGGTTTCCATTTTTTCTCCTTTCCTTGGCAGCACTGCACAGATACGACTTTACAGCCTGCCTTTTTCGTCAGCAGCTGCTTAATTCAACCGCATGGCTTATTCCGGGAATGCTTTCCCCCTGCTGCACTATTGTGGGGGACATTAAAGCTCCCGTTGCGGCAAAAAGCACTTTATTCAGTTTTCCCTGCTGAATTTCATCTAAAACATAGCTGCAAAGCACCGACGCAGAACAGCCGCAGCCTGAGCCGCCTGCGTGAACGTCCTGCTTTTTGGGGTCAAAGAGCATTATTCCGCAGTCGTTGTGTTTTTCGCTTATATCCACACCGTCTTTTTTGAAAAGCTCAATAAGGATATCACGCCCCACTTTTCCCAGATCTCCAGTTAATATAAGGTCAAAGTTATCTATGCTCTGACCGGTATTGCACAAATGCCTTGAAACGGTGTCATAGGCTGCCGCCGCCATTGCCGCTCCCATATTGTTGGCGTCGGTTATGCCCATATCCTTTATCTTGCCTACCGTAAACGCTCTTACGTAGGGGGCTTTATTATGGGGAGAAACCACTGCGCAGCCTGCCGCAGTAGCCGTCCATTGTGCTGTGGGGGTACGCTGTCCGCCATAGTTTACGGGTAATCTGAACTGCCTTTCCGCCGAACAGAAGTGAGAGGAGGTAACCGCCGCCGCATTTACCGCCGAGCCGCTGTCTACGAAAA
The DNA here is from genome assembly GCA_003508605.1 of Oscillospiraceae bacterium. GTDB lineage: Bacteria > Bacillota > Clostridia > Oscillospirales > Ruminococcaceae > Ruminiclostridium_E. The sequence continues at coordinate 1,446 of DNUB01000071.1, forward strand.
CCGAGGCAAGCCCCAGTCCCTCAGCCATGGTAGAGCATGCGCCGAATAATCCCAGAAAAGGTATTTCGGTATCTCTTGCGCCGTAGGAGGAGCTTACGCACTGGTTAAGCAGATCTCCCGCAAAAAGCACGTCTATGTTCTTTTCGGAAAAGCTGCCTTTGGAAAGGGCAGTGCTGAAGGCGATCTGCTGAAGCTTGCTTTCGCTTTTTTCCCAGCTGCTTTCTCCCAAGGTAACATCCTCTGCAATATAGTCAAAGCTGCTTGCCAGCGGTCCTTCTCCCTCCATTTTGCCTACCGCCGCAGCAAAGGCGGAAACGGAAGGACAGGTATTAAGTGAAATTGTACCGTCTTTAATGAGTGTAGCCATTTTATTTTCCTTTCCTTTTAATAGCTTAATAGCGGCATTTCCTATACTAAATGTAATATCGGCTGCAATAAAACTGTGTGTATCGTATCAGATTAAAAGGATTTGTTATTACCGTTAGTATAAGACCGCAGTTTTTTCGGATTTATCCTCCCAGCTGTACAAGATAAAGAATAATTCCGTACAGCACCGAGGTAATAATTCCGTAAACGATAACGGGACCCGCAATCACAAACATTTTTGCGGCGGTGCCCAGTATAAATCCCTCGGTTTTAAACTCCAAGGCGGGAGCGACCACCGAGTTGGCGAAGCCCGTTATGGGCACAAGAGTTCCTGCGCCTCCGTGCTTGGCGATTTTATCGTACAGCTTTAGACCTGTCAGCAGCGCACTGAAAAAGACAAGGGTAATGGAGGTTACCGAACGTGCGTTTTGTTCATTCAGCCCCCAAAATGTGTACAGGTTAAACAACGCCTGTCCCAGACAGCATATCAGGCCGCCGATAAAGAAGGCTTTGGGCAGCGTCAGGTATAATTTTGTGTTAGGCGACATTTTTTTGGTAAGTCTGTCATATTCGTTATTGGTCATATCCATGGCTTCCGTCTCCTTAGGAAAATGTTTTTAGATATTTTGCGGAGTTTTTGGGAAATTATGCGTTCCGAAAAGAATTTCGGATGCGGACAGA
>DNUB01000071.1:2762-3313 GCA_003508605.1 Oscillospiraceae bacterium
AAAAATTCACCCCAAAATCTCCAACGCTTTTTTGTGCAGTCTGAAGATCCATCTTTCGGAAAGATTTATATCCTTAGCTATAGTATCCCATCTTTTCCGATTTATGTACCTTTCGGTCATTATCCTGCGCTGCGTGGGGTTATCCAGCGAGCAGACCCTATCTGCGATTTTTTCCCACAGCTCCAGCATTCTAACCTCCTTTTCTCCCTGCTCTCTTTTTAAATCGACGATTTTTGCCGCATTTTTGCCTATCTTGTCGGCGCAGGTGTTTTTTCCTCCTCCGCCTCCCAACGAGGGGGATTTATACTCGGTGATCTCTTTTAAAAGGAGGATCTTTTCCTGTAAAATGTCAATATTCTGTTTCAAATCAAGGTATTCGGCGTACAGCTTCAAAAATCTGCTGTTTTCGTTTCTTGTTTTTACCGTTGACTGTCTTGCGGTTTGGCTGTAGGGTGTATTTGTTTCAATGTTCATGTTTTTTCTCCTTTCTGTACACATTTCAAGGGTTTTGGTTCTTTGGATTGGCTTTTTGCACTGCGTTGGCTTTTGCA
>DNUB01000071.1:3641-3867 GCA_003508605.1 Oscillospiraceae bacterium
GGCTTTTGCACTGCGTTGGCTTTTTGCACTGCGTTTGGCTTTTTTAACTGCGTTTGGCTTTTTGCACTGCGTTAGGCTTTTTGAATTTTTTTGTCCTGCGGTCGCACTGCTGCTTTTTCCGTTTTGCGGCGGGGTGCGCTCCTGCGGGGGTTTTTACTGCGTTGGCTTTTTTACTGCGTTTGGCTTTTATGGATTTTTTGCATCCTGCGCCCGCACCGCTGCCTTT
>DNUB01000342.1 GCA_003508605.1 Oscillospiraceae bacterium
CGGGGCGTTGCCCCTCATTGAATTGCATAATTGCAAGCCGACTCGGTTTTTACAGATCAGTGAAACGCTCCGAAGGTGATCCACTGGGGGATAAGTCCGCTGCGGTAAAGGGACAGAATAATATACACCAATCCGCCTACAATGGCAATAACAAAGCCTGCCACGGCAAGGGGCTTAAATTTCGTACCCTTTACGAAGCCCACCAGTGCGGAAATCGCCGCCAAGGGGTGAAGAATAACGGAAGCCGAGAACATTCCCACAAGAGCCGCCACAAAGCCTAAAATCGTCAGCAGATCCGCAACGGTCAGCGGCTTTTTCTGAGGCTTTTGATAAATGGGCTGAGTCATGGGATAGGGTCTTATCTGGGGCTGTCCTGCAGGCATATTTGGGCCTGCGGGAGGTACGTTGCCCGGCATGGGAGGTACGGGAGGGACGGTGTTTCCATTGGGAATCGGCGCGGTGGGAGAGGGAAAAGGACTTGCCTTAACCTCGCCCGCCGGTCTTTGGTCGGTAAAGCTTTCGCAGCGGCAGTTGTAGCAGAACAGATTATCGTCGTTGTTTTCCGCACCGCAGTTTTTACAGTATTTCATAGCATTTTCCTTTCTTTGACAAGGGGCAGTGCCCCTATTCAAAATGATTTGTCAAAATCCGGGCAGGCCGGGTGCCTTGACAAAACAAATTATGACCCAAATACAAATCTGTGGGAAAGCGCAAACCATTCCCTTATCCAGTAGGACGCCGCAAGCCAAGGCGGTGTTTCTGCATTTACCGCCGTGGGGACAAGATCGTATTCCTTTGCAATAAGCGCAGCCCTGAGCTGGTGAAAGCCGTCGGTAACTATTGCCGCTTCGGCAGCATCTATGTTTTTTTCCTTCAATATGGCTATGGAATTTTCTATATTTTCCCTTGTGCTTTCCGATTTGTCCTCGGCGATTATTCTTTCCTCGGAAATTCCCCTTTCCGTAAGGCGGCTTTTCATGATCTCCGCCTCCGAAGCAGGCTCGTCGGGACCCTGTCCTCCCGATACTATGCAAATCACATCGGGATTATCACTTAAAAATTCATAGGCGGCGTCTATTCTTTTGCTCAGCATTAAGCTGGGATTGCCGCTTTTTTGCACCTTGCAGCCCAACACTATCGCCACGTCGGGATTTTGCGGCGCAGTGAGAGCGGATTTAAGCATAAGCCCCGAAAGAACAAAAGCGTAAATCACCAAAGCTCCGAATATCCCGCATAGAGAGAAAAAAAGGATTTTTAATCCCCTATGAGCCATAATTTTTTTAACAAGAGCTTTTACCCCCTGCCAAAAAACGGTAACCGCAAGAAGGGCGGAAAACATAAAAAGTCCGAAAATCACTCCGATATTATTAACATTTCTGAATAAGGAAAAAGCAAATGTAAATATTATCAAAAGCTCTAAGGCTATCAAAGTGATCTGCACCGTTTTTTTAAATATTCTCATTTTATTTCCTCTCAAAAAGGATGGGGTAATATTGTCCGATTATCTTTCGGAAAGCGGTATATACTCCTGCTCCTCGCCTATACTCCTGTATGCGGGACGGATAATTTTTCCCACGTTGATAAGCTCCTCCATACGGTGAGCCGACCAGCCGCTTATTCTCGATACCGCAAAAATAGGGGTATAAAGCTCTAAAGGCAGCCCCATCATTTTATATGCAAAGCCGCTGTAAAAGTCCACGTTGGGGCTTACACCCTTGTATATCTTCTTTCTGGCGGAAATTATTTTCGGGGCAAGCTCCGCAACCTTGTCATAAAGGTTATATTCCTTCTCCATGCCCTTTTCCCTTGAAAGACTTTCCACATAACCCTTAAATACCATGGCTCTGGGGTCGGAAACGGAGTAAACGGCATGTCCCATACCGTAAATAAGCCCCGCCCTGTCAAAGGCTTCTTTATTTAATAAGGCTTCAAGATATCCGCCTACCTCTTCGTCGTCCGTCCAGTCCTTAACATTTTCCTTCAGATCCTCAAACATTTTCATAACCTTAAGGTTAGCCCCGCCGTGCTTCGGTCCCTTTAAGGAGCAGAGAGCCGCCGCAATGGCGGAATAGGTGTCCGTTCCCGAGCTGGTGACCACATGGGTTGTAAAGGTTGAGTTGTTTCCGCCGCCGTGCTCCGCATGAAGCACCAACGCCAAATCCAGAACATGAGCTTCAAGCTCGGTATAGCTGCTGTCGGGGCGAAGCAGATGGAGAATGTTTTCCGCAACGGATAAGCCGGGATCGGGCTGATGTATAAAAAGACTTTGCTTTTCTATATAAAAGTTGTAAGCCTGATATCCGTAAACGGAAAGCATAGGGAATACCGCAATCAGCTTTAAGCATTGCCTTAAAACATTGGGCAGGCTTATATCGTTGGGATTTTCGTCATAGCTGTGAAGAGTGAGCACGCTCCTTGCAAGGGAGTTCATCATATCCTCGCTGGGACCCTTCATAATAACGTCACGGATAAAATTCGTAGGCAATGTCATAAGCTCGCCTAAAAGAGCTTTAAAGCTTTCCAGCTGTTCCCTGTCAGGCAAAACGCCGAAAAGCAAAAGATAGGTGGTTTCCTCAAAGCCGAAACGCTTGTCCCGGGCAAATCCCCTTATTATTTCTTCAACGTTTATTCCCCGATAAAAAAGCTTTCCCTCGCAGGGAACGGACTTTCCGTCAACGGTCTTGGTCGCCCGTATGTCCGAGATGTGAGTAAGCCCGGTAAGAACGCCCTTTCCGTTTAAATCCCGAAGTCCTCTTTTTACCTCGTATTTTCCGTAAAGCTCGGGATCAATCACGCTGTTTTCGACGCAAAGGTCGGTAAGCTGACGGATCTCGGGCAGTATGCTTCCGAAATAGTTATTTTCCATTAAATCCTCCTGTTTTTTGTGCTGTCAAGCTCCCTTTCCGTTTTTTATTTTCCGTTTATGACAATTCCTTGTTAAACGTAATACCCACTTAAAAAGGAATTGTATCGCATATTAAGTATACCATATTTTAAAAGCAATGTCAAAAAAAGGGGGGTGTGTTTCACGCAGTTTTCAGAAAATTGTAATAACTGCCCGAATTTTTGATGCTGAAAAATCCGCAGTCAGCAAAAGCCGCTTCGCCGCAGCGGCTGAACGCAGCACCCATAATATTAGAGCGTGTTCACATAAAATCCGCATACCGATTTAATATGAACACGTTCTAAAAATACGTTTTAATTTTCTTTTTTCAAAATACTGTTTCTCTGCTTAAAAAGCTGTTCTATCCTATTTGCAGCCGTGACGGTATTTTCCTTCTCATTATTCTCTACCGCCGCTTCAAGTCGGGAAATAAGCTCCCTGCTCTGCTGCTCCAGCTGAGCCACCGAAGCCGATGAGCGGGAGGGGCTTGAGTGAATAAGGTCATAAAGATTTTCCAAAGCCTTGTCGCAGCCTTTTTCGTTCAGCCTGCCCATAAGCAGCTTAACCCTCGAAGCGCAGTCCTTTATAAAGCCGTTTTCCTTTTCGCCCTTCTCGATACTCTCATTGGTTTTTTCGTTGGCAAGAAGAAAGATTATCAGCAATGCCAGATATAAGGCAGCCATAATCAGCTGAACCACCAAAGCAGGCTTAAAGGATTCCTGATTAAGTAAAATGAACACCAGACCGACTATAAACTCTATGAGAAAATACGCCGAGGAAACAGCGTAAACCGAAACGCCCAAAACCGACTGCCTGCTTTTTTTGGTGATAAACGGAGTCGCTACCGCCATAGCGTAGGCAAAATGGATAAAGCAGTAGGAGATCCACACGGAAGCGGGTCTTGCCGCACCGCCGACAACAAAAAACACTATGTTGAATACCGCAAGGAAAATCAGGTCCAGCAGCATCCAAAGTATCGCTTTTCTTTTCATGGCATACTCCTTTTTACATCTTGCTTAATATTTCCGCTTTTTTTGCGTCATATTCCGACTGCTCTATAAGTCCGGCGTCAAGCATTTTCTTAAGCTTTGCAAGCACCTCCACAGGGTCTTGCTCAGGCTGAGCCGCTGCGGGGGGTGCGGCTGCAGGCTGAGGGGCTGCGGGGAGTGGGGCTGTGGGGGCGAAGGTCTGCTGTGCTATTGCGCCGAAGGCGGAGGCTGCGCCTATTCCCATTCCTAATCCCGCACCGACAGTGGCAGCCGAGCCGCCCGAATTATTGTTGGCAATATCCTTTAAAATACCCACACCCTGAACCTTGTTCCAGTCGCTGCCCAAAATGTCGAGTCCCGCTCTGTCGCCCTGATAGCCTCTTTGCCTTGTAATCAGCTCGACCTGAGATTTGTCGATCTGATCATATTTCGTATTGTCCACATCAAGAGCCGCCAGGGTGAACTTAACGCATTTCAGACCGTAGTCGGAAAGAGCCTCCCCGATATAGGGCTGAATTTTCTCCGAAAGCTCGTCCATATATGCGTCTATTCCTATCAGCTCCTGTTCCAGAGCGTTTAAGAACTTCGATACGGCGGATTTTATCCTTCCCTGAAATTCACCTGCAAAATAGTAGTCCAAATCCTCCTGAAACTCCCAATCGGTGTTGTTGCCCACCATTTTTTCAAGAAATTTTGCAGGATTTTCAATTCTGACCTTATAAACTGCTCTTGCCCTTACGTCGGTGCGAACGCCCCAAACCTTATCCCTTACCTGTATGGGCGATTCGGTGCCCCAGCGCAGCTCTCGGCTGTCCGCCTTGCGCACAAAGAACACCACGCAGTTAAAGGTGGAAATTCCTCCCGTAAAGGCGGTTCTCAGTCTGCTGATAAAGGGATAATTATCGGTGGAAAGCTGGTATGTGCCGTTTTCAAAAACCTGCTCCACCTTGCCGCCCTTAACAAAGATCGCCTCTTCGCCCGGCATAACTATAAGGGTGGAGTTGGTGTTGAAGTCCTCCTCGGGCATACGCCAAATCAGCAAATCACCCGACGCGGAATTTTTCAGCACGTCCGCCCAATGCTTCTTTCCGCCTACATAGGCGGACTCATTTGCGTTTTTCTTAAATATTGACATATATACCCCCGTCATTTCACCGTCTCCGCAAAGCCGTCAATTGCTTCCTGTACGGTGTCATGCTTATTTTGCCGTAATTTCTTAAAAGCAGTATTCAAAATAACATGTAATATCCTGTAAATACAAATACCATTACTGCATTATCTGCTTTTTCTCTCTGAGCAAAGCCCGCATTGCGTTTATTGAATTTTTTATTTTTTCCGAATCGCTGTCGCGAAGGCTTATTGAAATTGATGTGCCGCCGGAGGTGGTGAGCTTAAAATATTCACGCTTGATATCGTTTCTGCCAAATGCGCTTACCGTGTCGGAAGCGGTGGAAACGGAAACCACATCTCTGTAAAAATATACGTCCGTGGACTCTGTTTTCTTGTTCAAAAGAGTATCAAACTGATATGTATAGCAGTGAACCTCGCTTGGGGAGAAGAACATCATGATACACTTATAGCTGCTGGTGCGCCAGCAGCCGTCCTTGCCGATCTTGCCGCACTGTGCCCCCTCAAAGCTGTAGCTGTCAAAGGATATAGGTTCGATTTCCTTTACCTCGTCCTCGTCAATTCCAAGACGGCTCAAAGCCTTTTGCTTTAAATCGTACAGCTCCGCTGCCACGGACAAATCATATTCTTCGTCGGAAACGATTTTTTTCTTTTTGCTTATTATCCATAGAATTGCCAAAGCAAAAAGACCCGTACCGATAAGCCCGCACCAGATATTTTTTGCTCCAAAGGCAATCAAAATCAAAACAATTCCCACTATAATAAAAAATGTAGGTCCTCCGTAAGTGGTGGGAGTAAAATACCTCAAATTCTTTTCATAATCCATGGAATAATTTCCTTTCCTGATAAATTCATTTTAACCGGTTTTTGCAAAAAAATTTTTATTATGTTTTTATACCATGTCCTTAATCGAATTGCAGACAAAGTCTGCAATTATATTCTGCCGCACTTTAGTGCCGCAGGGCGGCATCAAACAATAGAACTGCATATTGCTTGACCCAAGATTACTAAAACGGACAAGCCACCTTTAACGTGGAAAACAGAACCTCCTTATCGTAATCGGAAACGCCGCACTGTTCCGCAAGGCTCAGACATTCCCTGTAATCGGGCGAAACCTTTAAGAACTTTCTCTCAAAATAATCCTGCTTAATGTACGCCTGAAAATAATAATAAATTCCTTTGGGCTCTATCATAAGGGCTGCGTCAATATAGCTTAAAGCCTTGTCAATATCGGCTCTTGTGGATAAAAACGCCTTTTTTCCCTTTAAAACGCTTACCGCCGCAAAAAAGTAAGTATCGGAATTGTCAAAATCGTCGGCAATTGCTTTTTCAAAGGCAGCTAAAGCCTTGTCGTAAAGCCCCAGCTTTAAATAGCACATTCCCGCCGAGCTGTTAAGCTCCGGGCTTTCGGGATTTTCCGAAAGGGCTTTTTTGTATGCCCCCGCATACTTGTTTACTTCGGGAGCGTTCATGGAATATACGCTGGTAAAGGTGGAGATTACAATGGGCTTATGACACCATTCGCATTCCTTTTGACCCGTCGATACTCTTGCACCGCAGCCGGGACAGTTTAATTCGATAACTTGACTGCTCAAATTATCCCTCCTTTTTATTTAATATGACTTACTTATTCTCGCTTATGATTCGCTTGGGAATAAAATCATCTTATTCTCTCGCCGATATAGTCTTCCAGCCTGTCGATATCAATTCTCTCCTGCTCCATGGAGTCTCTCTCCCGCACGGTGACCTTATGATCGTTTTCGCTGTCAAAATCATAGGTTATGCAGAAGGGAGTGCCGATTTCGTCCTGTCTGCGGTAACGCTTGCCGATGGAGCCTGCCTCGTCATAGTCCGTCATAAAGCTCTTGGACAGTCTGTCGCTGATTTCCAGAGCGGAAGCGGAAAGCTTCTTTGAAAGAGGAAGCACCGCCGCCTTAATAGGCGCAATAGAGGGCTTAAAGCGAAGCACGACTCTTGTGTCGTTCTTTTCGGCGTCGATAACCTCCTCGTCGTAAGCCTCGCAAAGAAGCGCAAGAACGGTTCTGTCGAGTCCGTAGGTGGATTCGATAATAAAGGGAATGAATTTTTCGTTGGTTTCTGGGTCCAGATAATCCATTTTCTGTCCGCTGTACTCCTGATGGCGGGTAAGGTCAAAGTCGGTGCGGTTGTGGGTGCCGTTTACCTCGCCCCAGCCGAAGGGGAACAGAAATTCTATATCGCAGGCTGCCTTTGCGTAATGCGCCAGCTTTTCGTGGTCGTGATAGCGCAAATGCTCCTCTTTAATGCCTAAATCCATATAGAATTGCTTTCCGAACTGCTTAAAGTATTCGTAAAGCTCAGAGTCTGTACCCTCCCTGCAGAAGGTTTGAAACTCCATTTGTTCAAACTCGATGGTTCTGAAGGTGAAGTTGCCGGGAGTTATCTCGTTTCTGAACGCCTTGCCTATCTGTCCTATTGAAAAGGGCAGCTTTGCTCTCATGGTGCGCTGAACGTTAAGGAAATTCACATATTCGCCCTGAGCGTTTTCGGGGCGGAGATAGATAACGCTTTTGCTGTCGTTGGTAACTCCTCTGTAGGTCTGGAACATCAGGTTAAATTCACGGATACCCGTGTAGTTTGAAGCGCCGCACTTGGGACAGGGAATCTTATTCTCCTCGATATACTTAAACATTTCCTCCTTGGTCATAGCGTCGGGGTGAGCTTCGGGGTCAAAGCCTTCTATAAGATTGTCGGCTCTGTGGCGCATTTTGCACTCCTTACAGTCTAACAGCGGGTCGGAAAAGCTTGCCACATGTCCCGAAGCCTCCCACACCCTTGGGTGCATAAGAATATCTGCGTCCAGCTCGTAGCTGTTTCTTCTCTCCTGTATAAAACGCTTTCTCCAAGCGTCCTTAACGGTATTTTTAAGCCTCGTGCCGAGGGGACCGTAATCCCATGTGTTGGCAAGACCGCCGTATATCTCGCTTCCTGCGTAAATAAAGCCTCTGCCCTTACACAGAGCTACTATTTTGTCCATTGTCTTTTCGGTGTTTTCCATTGATACTTATTGTCCTTTCTCTTATCGGCTGCCAAAGCCGCCTAATTCATTATACAGCTTTAAAACAATATCGGTAAGCAAATCCTCTAAGGGCATACCGTCAATCTCCTGCGCAAGCTTATCCAAAATCCTGTCGGATTCCTCCTTGCTGTCGGTTTTAAAGCTTTGCTCCCGATAAGACGACCAGCGTTTTTCATCCTCCGCCGCCTTTAACAGCTTTTTGTGTATTTCCTCGAACTCCTTGGGAGGAACTATTTCCGCAAAACCGTTCAGACCTTTGACGGTTCTGTCGCAAGCCGCCTGAAGCTGATCCGCCGACGCCCTGTATTTATCGAAATCCTCTCCTGCGGCATTGCACGCCCTGACATAATCATTAGTGCCGTCGCAAAACTCTTCCCATGCCGTACTCAAGGCGACCTTGTATTCCTCCCTTGTAAGGGGCTTGGAAGCCGCCGAATTATCGCAGCCGCAAAGAAACAGCATAAAAGGAACTAAAAAAGCCGCAAAAAACCTCTTATTCATACAGCATTCTCCTCTGATTTTAATTCAATGAGGGCAGTGCCCCGAATTTATGAAAAATCCGGGGCGTAAGCCCCTCAGTCTTTCAGCGGAGACCCAGTCCCCCACTGAAAGACTGAATGGATCTCGCCGCCTAATGAGGCTATGCCTTTTGCTTGCGGCAAAAGGCGGGGGACATC
>DNUB01000128.1:0-540 GCA_003508605.1 Oscillospiraceae bacterium
AATTGCCGTCGAGATCGAATAAAAGCTGTAAGTTTGCTGATACTAAAAAAATAAAAGAACTTGTTCCAATCCTATTGGAATGTGTTCTAAAATATTATAGAAAACAAGGAGTGCATAAAATGGCTAAATATGTTTGCCCCTGCGGCTATGTTTATGATGAGGCGGAGGGTGCTCCCGACGAGGGAATCCCCGCAGGCACAAAGTTTGAGGATATTCCCGAGGATTGGGTTTGCCCCGTTTGCGGACTTGGCAAGGATAGCTTTACCAAGGAATGATCAAGATTGTGTAAAAAGGATTTGGCTTGTTTTTGCTAAATCCTTTTTGCATTTAAAAAAATCCCCCTCCGCTTTACATATTTTCGGTGCAGCTTAAATTTTTACACTATTTTACAAAAACAGAAAAAAAACTATTGCAATTTAAAAAAACCTGTGTTATAATATTAAGCGTGTCGATATGAAAGCTTTTTAGCATATTTAAATACAGTAAAAGCACAAAAGAAAAAGAAAGAAAAAAAGAGAGGGCTTTAGGACCGCTTTATTT
>DNUB01000128.1:809-3453 GCA_003508605.1 Oscillospiraceae bacterium
AGCTTTTTAAGCGTATTAAATATAGTACAAGCACAAAAGAAAAAGAGAGGGCTTTAAGACCGCATTATTTCGGTCGGGAAGCAAAACAGAAAGGAAGATCGTTTTAATGTCAGTTTTAGAGATAATTTCCGCTATATTACTTATTTTATCCTGTGTCTTTATAATTCTGGTGGTACTTATGCAGGATTCAAAGCAGGGTATGTCCCAAACTATTTCCGGCTCTTCGGGAGATAACTATTATCAGAAAAATTCAGGCAGAACCAAGGAAGCTAAGCTGGCAAGGATGACTAAGATCGCTGCCATTGTTGTGTTTGTGGTTGCTCTTTTGGTTAACCTTATCACTATTTACGGCTGGGGCAAAAAGAACTCCGGCTCAAATAACAGCTCAGCCACTACGTCCGCAGTAACGACTACCGTTAATGAAACAGGTACAGGCAGCGAGGAAAACACAGCTGCGACAAATGCCGATACGGCAGCTGATACCGCAGAGGTTTCCACGGCGGCATAAGAAACAATCAAAAGTAAAGGGGCGAGTTTTCGCCTCTTTTTTGTAAAGGAAGGCGTTTTTTATAAAGAAAGGCGCTTTGCGGGAAAGGCAAGGTCCTTTTATCGCCCTTTTATCATACAGAACATATTTTTGTCGGAGAGAATTATCGTCAACGCCGCATTTCGGCGAAAGGAAGCGTAAATGAAACACAATATCAGAGAAAACATAATTTTATCGTTGTATAACAATTTTAAGCAGGGGGGAAAGGGCTTAACCGAACCCGAGCTGATTTCCATGCTTGGAAAGAAAAAAGAGGCGAAGGGGATATCTAGGGAATTGCAGGCAATGAAGCAGTACAAGGCGCTGAATTGCAGCAAGCTGCGCTATTCTCTCAACAATATCGCAAAATATCACGAGGGTACTGTTGTAAAGGTAGCGAGAGGACACGGCTTTATTCTCCTTAACGACAGCGAGGAGGGCGAAGAGGTTTTCGTCAGAGGAAGAGATTTTATGGGAGCATTGCCCGGCGATAAGGTTTTGCTTAAGATAATAGCCGATAAGGACGAAAACAACCGCTCCTGTACCGCTGTGGTTGCGGCTGTTTTGGAATATACGGACAAAATGCTTACGGGTACGGTTGTGGACTATAACGGCGAGATACGTTTAGAGCCTTCCAACTTTTCTTCTCCCGTACCTCTTATTATAGTGGGCTTTGGCGGCAGTGCGGTAAGAGTGGGCGACAAGGTTAAATTTGAAATAAAAAAGCGCGGAGACCGCCATTCCGAGCATATTGCAACCATTACCGAGGTGTTTGGCAGCTCGGATATAGCGAGGGTTTCCGTCAAGGCTTATATTGAGGAAAAGGATATACCTACGGAATTTCCCGAAGAGGTCATAAGAGAAGCCAGGGAGATCGAAAAGCGGGGAATACCCAGCAGCGATAAGTCCATGAGAACCGATTTGCGCAGTCTGCCCATTTTTACTATCGACGGAGCCGATACGAAGGATATAGACGACGCAATCAGCATCGAAAAAACCGCAAAGGGCTTTAAGCTTGGCGTTCATATTGCTGACGTTTCAAATTATGTTAAAAAGGGAACCGCACTTGACAAGGAGGCTAACAGAAGAGGAACCAGCGTTTATATTGCGGATATGGTGATTCCCATGCTGCCCAAGGAGCTTTCCAACGGCATTTGTTCCCTTAATCCGAACGAGGACAGGCTGGCGTTTTCCTGCCTTATGGAGCTTGACGGCAGCGGAGAAATAACAAGCTACCGATTTGTAAAATCCCTTATTCGCTCAAGAGTAAAGGGAGTTTACAGCGAGGTAAACAGGATTCTGGCGGGAGAAGCGGACGACGCCATAAAGGAAAAATATGCGGAGGTAATTGACGAAATACCCTTGATGGAGCAGCTGGCGGGTATTCTGATAAAGAATAGGGAAAACAGGGGCGCACCTGAGATAGACAGCGTGGAAAGCAAGATAATTTGTGATGAAAAGGGAGTTTGCATTGACATAAAGGCAAGAGACAGAGGAGTTTCCGAGCAGATAATCGAGGAATTTATGCTGGCTGCCAACAACTGCGCCGCAAAGGTGGGTATGAACAACCATATTCCATTTGTATACCGCATTCATGAGCCGCCCTCCGCCGAAAAGCTTTTGATGCTGAAGGATACCCTTACGGCAATGGGAATTGAGCCTAAGGGAATCAACGAAAGCTCGACCGCAAAGGATCTGGCGCAGCTTTTAAAGGACAGCGGGGAAGACCCCCGCGCACCCATTATTCACCGTATGACCCTGCGCACCATGATGAAGGCGAAGTACAGCGAAAATCCTTTGGGACATTTCGGCTTGGTGATGAAGGAATATGCGCATTTCACTTCTCCCATAAGACGCCTTGCGGATTTATCCATACACAGAATACTTACCGATTACGTTATGGGGGAAGCCTCAAAGCTTGAAAAGAGATACACACGCTTTGCTGCGGACAATTCCGCAAGAGCCACGGATACCGAGATTTTGGCGGTTAATGCCGAGCGTGACTGTGAAAAGTATTATGCTGCTGAATTTATGAAAAATCATATTGGAGAGCAGTTTGAGGGCACTATTTCGGGAGTTATCAGCAGCGGGATTTTTGTGGAGCTGCCCAATACGGTG
>DNUB01000128.1:3747-4119 GCA_003508605.1 Oscillospiraceae bacterium
TGTGGAGCTGCCCAATACGGTGGAGGGCAGAATAGACATATTCAATCTTCCCGAGGGGGAGTATGAGGTAAGAAATAATATTGCCTTGGTAGAAACTCTTTCCAACACCGCCTATACCATGGGCGACAAGGTAAAGGTTACATTGGCGGCGGTTAATGTGGGTATGGGACAGATAGATTTTACCTTGGACGAGCATATTGTCGTAAAATAATACGGTTTTCCATACAGCGGCTTCGGCTGAACAAATTCCATAAATCAAGCAGGTCAGCGTTTTTGCCCGATTTTTAAGGCAAAAATACCGACCTGCTCGTATATATGAGAAAATAAGATTAAAACTTTTTTGTTGGAAATATATGTGCCGGGCTTTATGTG